>NZ_JBFAKH010000087.1:0-6979 GCF_040655635.1 Streptomyces sp. NPDC050388 | reverse complement strand
CGTGCGTACCCTGTTTCGCACCGGGAGGGGGAGCGTCACCCATGGTCGAAGCGGGCGCCACCGAGGCATCCGAGGCGTGTGACACGGCTGCGGGTGAAAGCGTGAGGGCGGCGGCTCCGAGCAGGGGGCATGCCAGGAGTGCGATGGTTCGCTTTGCACGCATAGCTATTTTCCCTTTCGCGATGGGTGAGCGCCGACAGTGCCCGGCCTTCGGTCGGGAGCGTCACTGACTCCGCTGGACCGGGGAACTGGAATCTGGAACCTGCGCCGGGCGTCATTCGGGTCGATGGATTCACCCTCTGGCGCGACGCCATTTTCTCTGCACGCTGGCACTGCTGCAGTTATGGCGTCTGTCAGTTCGACCGTAGCGAGCAGTGGGCGGGATGTCCACTTATGGCCTACTGCGCCGAACGGACTTCCATTCTTGGCTCGTCAACGGCCGTCGCAGCAGGTAAGAGGCGCACCGGCCCAAGGGTGAAGGCTCACCCGAGCTGCTTCGGGACCAAGGTCCCGGGTCGTGCGCGGGCCGTCGAAGGGCGGCCCACAGACGGCTGATGACGGCCACTCAGGCATCGGTCGGTGCTGCACCGACGTCGATCGCGTGAGGTCGTTCCTGAGCTGCACCACTTCCTGGCCCACGGGCTCAGGGGATCGTGACGGAAACCTCGGATCGAGCGAGACGGGCATCCGGCGTCTCCCTCAAGATGTCGGCTCCTGACGCCTCGCCACCTGATGGGCCGTGGCATACCTGCGCGGTCGGTGGAATCGCAATGCCCGAGGTCAAGTCCGAAGCCGGCGCGGCCGGTGGGACCGAAGGCGCCACGATGCGGGCACGCGGTCGGTGGATGTTCAAGACGACCTTCGTCATCTGCTCGACGACCGGGGTCCGATCGGTGTCCCCGATCTCGTGCAGGATGAGTGCGACTGCTTCATGACACCCGCTTCCCGAGTGTGATCGCTGTGGCCGGGATCGAGGTCGGCGTGGCCGCCGCCACGGATCCCGTACGACAGGCGCGCCACGCCTGAGCTCTCGCTGAGGTACGGCACGAACACCGCGACCGCACCGCGCCGATCGGCGCATCGGAAGCGGCTGCCCACCTGACCGTCCACAAGGCGCTCAAGGCCGCAGGCACCGGCATCGACCCACCGGACGCACTGATCGCCGCCACCGCCCTGGCCCACGGGCGGACGGTCGCCACCCGCACCGTCGAACACCTGGCCCGAACCGGGGCCCCGGTGGTCAAGCCATGGGAGGAGAAGCTGTAGGCGGTACCGCAGGGCACGAGCCACCCTGCCGTCGTCGCCCCCCGGGGTGGCGCGAACTCTCTCTTCTGTCTTCGGCCGCTTCGGGGTCCCGCCGGCCCTTGAACGGACCACCATGACTCACGGGTCGACGAAGCGGCTGGATGACGTGCTCCAAGCGCAGGGTCCCCCCGTCCGCCGGACGGGGGGACCCTGACCAGGTGTTTCTCTGTGCCCCGGCAGGATTCGAACCTGCGACACCCGCTGGAGGAGTTCTCCGTGAGCGGTGCTGTGACCTGCGGAGACGTGAGCCGCACGGTGTCCGGCCCGGAGAAGCAGCCCTCCGTGGTTCTCACGTGTTCGCGCGGTTTCCCGGCCGCATGGGTGCCGCATCCGTTCCGCGTACGTGTCCGACTGACGGGACGGCGACGTGTGACGTGGTGGTCCGCCTCCACCTGCACAGCAGGACCGACCACGTCTGCCGCGGGAAGGAGCCGAGGGACGGCCCGTCCTCACATCCCGGCCGTACCGCCACCGGTGAGGCCCGGAGCCAGCGCCGGGACCCAGAAGACGGCGACGGCCAGGGCGATCGAGGCGATACCCACGGTACGGGCCACCAGGCGGCCGGCCGGAGCGAGCTTCTCGGCGGTGATCACGGCGGCCAGGACCACCATGGCCCACAGGTTCATCAGACCGAACGCCGCCAGCAGCACCATGAGCGACCAGCAGCAGCCCAGACAGAAGGCCCCGTGATGGGCTCCGGCACGCAGATCGCGCGAGAGCCCCGGGTACGAGGCGTAGCGCAGCATCAGCCCGATCGGCGAGCGGCATCTCGCCAGGCAGCGGTCCTTGAGGGGCGTGAGCTGGTAGACGCCGCTGACCGCGAACACGGCCGCCGCCACCGCGGTCCCCGTGGCGGCGGGGAGGCTCGCCGCCCGGCCCAGGCCGACGGCCAGCGCGTACGCCGGCAGCCCGGCCGCGGCCCAGACGAGCAAGTAGGCGACCGTGAAGACGACCATGCGCGGCGCCCGGTGCACGGTCATGGTGCGTGCGTACAGAGCGGCGACGGGTGCCGTGGCGGGCAGCATCATCGCGGCCATCATCAGCGTCCACACGGCCAGGAAAGCGGACAGGCCCAGGCCCATGGTGCCGGGCATCGCCTGCATGCCGCCCCGGCTCGTCGCCGCCCAGACCCAGGCGGCGGCCGCCGCGACCAGCAGCAGCCCGGCGGGGCCCGCCCTGCGGCGGCCGGTGACCGGCCCACCGGTCACGCGGACCACGTGAAGGGGGCCGAGTGCCCGTTGCCGCCGGTGAAGTCCCAGGACCGGCCGTACACGCCGTCGCCCGTCGCCCGGGTGGACCGGGCGATCGTCAGCGTGCTGTTCGCCGGGTGGAAGATGCCGGTCAGGCCCATCACCGGACCGTCCTCGCCGAACTGCGGGGCGACCTGGTCCTCGATCTCGATGTCGATGGCGTCGCCCACCCGTGCGGCGTGGCGGCGGCCGTCGTCGTGGTAGTCGATGGGGACGCGCTCCACGCCGAGGACCTCACCGATGAGCGGAGTGAGCGCCGCCATCGGCCCGCCCGCCCGGCCGGAGAAGACCTTCCCCAGCGCCTCCGCCTGACTGTCGTCGGCCGAGGCGTCGACGTACAACGCCACCTGCCAGCCGCCCTCGGCCATCACCCGGGGCCCGTCGATGAAGACGGCGACGCTGCGGTCGGAGACGTCCACGCCGTCCACGTTCCCGCTGTCCATGTGGAACGCGAAGGTCACCTGGCAGCGCTCGTGGTCGGCCGGTGCGGCGAAACCCGAGGTGGTGCAGGGACACACCACGTCGCAGTTGCAGCTCTCCAGGTACGTGCCGTTCAGGTTCCAGGGCATGACTCTTCCTCCCTGTTTCGGTCCCCCCGGCGAAGGGAACACACCGGGAGGGGCCGCCCCTCCCGGTGCCGCTCTCCTTCAGGCTATTCCCGACGACCCCCGTCGCGCAGATCCGCTCGACCCGGTGGCCCCGTCTCCGGCGTCCGTGGCCGAGCCCGCGTCCTGGTGGTGGATGTCAGTGGCTCGCCTTCACGGTTTCCGACGTCGCTGCACGGAACGACTCGGTCGCCTCGAAGTGCGCGCGGAAGTAACCGTTCTTCGTATCGGGGATGTCGGCCGAGAAGGCGTGGCCGCTACCGGACCAGATGGCTTCCGTCGTGAGCAGGTCCGTCCACTGCTTGCCGTTGCGCGAGTACTGGATGTGCACCGGGATGGTGCCGGGCGTCCAGCCGTCGGGGAAGTCCATCGCACCCTCGACGTGCACGCCGCGGTCCTGCGTACGGGTGGCCGAGAACGAGGTGAAGACCGAGGCGCGCAGAACGGTGACCCGGGCACTGTTCGCGGAGACGGAGGCGATGAACGGGTCGTCACTGTGCGACGCCACGTGGAAACTGCCGGTTTGCCACGGGGCGTGGGCGAAGGTGACCTTGCCGTCCTCGCCCGTCGTGAAGTGGCCGACGGTCTCGGACTGACTGCCGACGGTGGAGGGCTCGAAGAGCACTCCACCGCTCTGGCCCTCGAAGGGCGCCCAGCCCTGTGGGGTCTCGCGCTCCAACGTCGCCGTGAAGGCGACCTGTTGCCCGAGGTCGACCGTCCGGGCCTCCGCCGGGGCCTGAACGGTCCAGCGCGTGGCCACCTGCCGGACGCCGATCTGTATCGACGGGGACTCGCCGTACAGGACGTGGGGTTTGTCGTGCCGGGAGACGGCCTGGACGGGCACCGCGTCGTTCACGGTGAGGATCGACATCCACGATCCCTGGGCGGATGCCACAGCCCGTGTCCGCCAGGCGCGGACGCCGATGTCGCCCACGGCTGTCAGAGGCCCCTTGGAAGGATCGCGAGGGGCCTCCCCTCCGCGCCCCGGCAGGATGCGAACCTGCGACACCCGCTTGAGGAGTTTTCCCCGGGCGAGGCTGTGACCTGCGGAGACGTCGACCGCAGGGTGTCTGCCCAGGAGAAGGACGCCTCCGCGGTTCTCACGTGTTCACGGTGCTTCCCGTCCCCGTGTGTGCTGGATGCGCGCCCGTGGACGCCGTCCGACGAAGGCATGGGTTGCTCGGGGAGCCGGCGAGCGGCCGGAGTGAGGTGCGGGCGTCCCGCCAGTGTGACGGTGACGCAGCGCCGACGGAGGCGAGTGGGGCTCCTGATGTACATGTGGAGTTCACCGCACGAACCCGAACCGGCAACCGAGCCCTTCACGGAGATCGGCACGGTGTGCCCAGCCCCGTCAAGTCGAGCACCGGTGCGGCGGCCGATCCCGCTGCCGAGCCGCTGTCAGGAGCCCGCCGTCGTGATGGACAAACCACTCCCGAGACGTACCACCACTGTCTCCACGGACCACGTCGGCGGGGCGGGCCGGACCAGGAACCCGTGGTGGGACAACACCCGGTTCCTCTCCGCCACGCTGATCGTGATCCTGCACACCGGCGGCAGCATCATCGCGCGAGAAGACGCGCTGCACTCCTTCCACATCGCCAGCTGGGCCTTCCGGGTGCCTGCCTTCGTCGTATTGGCCGGCGTGTTCAGCAACGCGGGGCCGCTCGGCCCCCGCTCCCTGCGCACCCTGCTGCAGAGCATCGTGCTGCCCGCCCTCGCGTTCAGCTTGCTCTACTCGCTGGAGAAGTACTGGCTGGGCAACGAGTTCATCGTGCATGTCGTCCAACTGCCGTGGACTCTGTGGTTCCTGATGTCCCTTTTCTTCTGGCGGCTGCTCCTGCCGTTCGTGGTCCAGCTGCGTCACCCCTTGCTCGTCACCACGGTCGTCGCCCTCGCCGTGGGGTACGTCGAGGAGTTCGGGTTGGCCTTCTCGGCGAGCCGCACGCTCGTCTACCTCCCGCTGTTCTATCTCGGCTGGCGGATCGGCCAGGGCTTCCTGAACACCTGGTTCACCAGCCGCTGGAGCCTGTTCGTGGCGGTCGCCGGGATCCTTGTCTCCTGCGGTGTGGGGTGGCTGTGGCACCGGGACATCAAGGGCAGCTGGCTTTCCATGCGCCATGCTTACTCCGCCGCCGATCCGCTGAGCCTGGAATGGGCCTGGGTCATCCGGCTGCTGGTGCTGGCCTCGGCCGCGGCCCTGGTGCTCTGTCTGCTGCGGCTGATGCCCCGGCGGCGGCTGCCGCTGATCACCACGCTGGGCGCCGGAGGGTTCACGATCTACCTGCTGCACCCGCTGGTCATCCTGCCGGCCCGGGAACTGGGCTGGATATCACGGGTGAACACCCCGGTCGAGATCGTTGGCCTGGTGCTGTGCGCGGTCCTGCTGACGATGGTGCTCGGATCCCCGCCGGTGCGCCGCCTGGTCCGTCCGCTGACCCGGCCGTCCACCGGCTGGCTGTTCGCCCCCGCCACGCCCGGGCCGCAGCAGCCGGAGCGGGTAGCTGCCCACGCACCACCCGCACCGGAGCCCGTGCGCACTCCGTAGCCCCCACCGGGCCGCCCTGCCGGCAGCGAAGAGCGCGGCCGACTCCTCCCCGGACGATCCCTGCGCCCGCTGACCGACCGTTCGACGTACGCGCAGGGACTCCTCGACACCAACATCATGATCTTGCGCCGGTGGGTGGCCCCGAGGAACTGCCGGACGAAATGGCGATCACCGCCATCACCCTGGCCGAGCTGTCCACCGGCCCGCACGAGGTCCGCCGCAACGACGAACAGAGCACCTACGACGAACACACCGAACGCGCCCGCAGGCTCGAGGTCCTCCAGCGCGCCGAGAACGATTTCGACCCCCTCCCCTTCGACGCCGACGCGGCCCGCATCCACGGCCGCATCCGTGCGGCGGTGATCAGCGCCGGCCGCACGCCGCGCCGCCGGGTGGCCGACCTGATGATCGCCGCCATCGCCGTGACCGAGGACCTCCCCCTCTTCACCACCGACCCCGACGACTTCAAAGGACTGGACGACCTCCTCACCATCGCACCGGTCACCCGCCCGAAGGTGCCCCACGAAGGCTGACGCCGGGACACCGGGTCGGCGGGAGCGCCACGGACTTCGTGGTACGAGCGCGACACGGACGCGATCGGCAGCAGGGCCGGTTCGGAGCATCAAGCCCTCGAACCGGCCCTTGACTGCTGTTCCCCCGGCAGGATGCGAACCTGCGACACCCGCTTGAGGAGTTTTCCCTGGGCGGGGCTGTGACCTGCGGAAACAGCGGTCGCAGGGTGCCTGGCCTGGGGAAACACCCCTCCGAAGTTCTCATGTGTTCACGTAATTTCCCGGCCTCATGTGTGCTGAATCCGTTCTGGCGGGCCCTCCTCGAGGACGACCGTCGAGCTTGTGCGGGGGCTCGCCCGGCTTGACTTCAGGGCGACGGCAAAGGCGCACTCGGCGGACCGACGTCGGGTGTGAAGCCCGGAGCCGTGCGCCTGTCGCGTGGGGTGATCAGCGGATTCGCCCCAGGGGTACGGGCGGGACGGTGACGCTCGTCGGTCGTGGCTGTGGTCGGCCCCGCCAGGTCGGCACGCCGGCCGTCCGTCGGGGGTGGTCGCCGCTCCGCCGCGTCATGTCCCGGTCGCAGCCGGGTGGCTGCGGCCGGGGGGGCCGGGGTGAAACCTTTCACTCGCATGGGCTGGAACCTGTCATGGCTGCTGTAGACATGCGCATGCGTCGGGGTTAGTGTGTCTGCTGTCATCAGGAAGTCAGTGAGGCGTGGCAGACACGAACTGCCCGCGTGGAGACAGAGGTTCTGGCACGGCG
>NZ_JBFAKH010000086.1:0-29472 GCF_040655635.1 Streptomyces sp. NPDC050388 | reverse complement strand
TCGCCCCCGACCTGGGGTCCAGCCTGTCTCCAGCTTCAACCGGTCACTGCGATGACCAGCGGTGGGCTCCTCCTCCCACTCGATCCTCAGCGCCTGGTGGCGCACAGCCGGTCTCGTCGATGATCAGTACCCCGTCGGGGCGGCCGAGGTGTTCGGCGGCGTAGGTCTGCAGGTCGTCGCGGATGTCGTCGGGGTTCCAGCGGGCTCGGGAGAGCAGGTGCTGCAGTCCGTCGGGGGTGGCGTGGCCGGCGTATTCGGCCAGCTGCCAGCCATTCTTCCGCCCGACCGGGCCGAGCAGACCGCGAACGTAGTCGCGCATCCGACGGCGTGGTTCCACCCGGCCGAAACGATGGCCGACACGGAGGAAGAGGTCTTCGAGTTCGTCGTCCCAGGTCTCGGCTGCAGGCTCGTTGATCACGACGGGAGGCTGCCCCGGCCACTGCCATCACCCACGCCGGCTGCACACGAGCGAGGGGCGGCCCCGTGAAGACCGCCCCTGACGGGCCACCGGCCCACTACACTCACCACGCGCAGCATCTGAGCAGGCAAAACGTCGAAGTCCGGCTGGAGTACCAGGGCGCGGCGGGCTCTGACCGTTGGGACGGCCGCGGACTCTGCGCTACGCCCCGGTCGCCCGGTCCACCCGACTCACTCCGCCGAATCTGCGAACTGACCCGGCTGCCGGCCCTCGCCGTACGGACCGCGGTAGGCCTGGGCGATGTCCAGCCACTGATTCGCGTCGGTACCGATCGCCGTCAGGGCGAGGTCGTCACGGTGGCGGCGGCGGGTGACCAACAGGCAGAAGTCGTGGGCCGGTCCGGTGACCTTGTCGGTGGCGTCCTCGGGGCCGAATGTCCACAACTCGCCGGAGGGGCTGGTCAGTTCGAAGCGGAACGGCTGGGCCGGTGGTGTCAGGTTCCGGGCCAGATAACCGAAGTCGCGAGTGAGCCAGGCGAAGAAAGTCAGGTGACGCAGCCGGTCGGTGGGCTCGCGGCGCACGCCGAGAGCGTCGGCGATGTCCTGCCCGTGGGCGAAGACTTCCATGATGCCAGCCGAGGCGAGCACGGCCGGCGGCAGCGGGTTGACCAGCCACGGCACGACCTGCCCTTCGGGGACGGCGGCGAGGGCGTCCACCGACGCCCGGCCCAGGGCGCGGAAGCGGCCCAGCAGTTCGGAAGGCGGGAAGGCGTTGAACTGCTGCAGGGCCACGTTGACGGAGCCGTCGAAGTCGTGGGCGGCGCCGGCGGCGATCTTCGCGAAGGCGTCCGGGTCGGAAGCGGCGGTACGGGCCAGGTGGAAGATGAACGTCAGGTGGGCAATCTGGTCGGCGATGGTCCATCCGGGCGCGGGGGTCGGGGTCTGCCAATCGGAGTCGTCCAGGCCCTGCACGAGGCGGGCGGTCTCCTCGATGTCGGCGGTCAGGTCCTTCAGGACGTCGCTGCGGGTGCTCATCTTCTCGTCTCCTGTCGGTGGAAGAGGTGTGGTGTCGTCAGTGGTCTTCCCCGGGCGGGTGATGCCCGCTCGGGCCGGTGTGGAGGGGCCGGAGTCGTCCTCCGATGCTCACAACGGCGGTCAAAGCCGTCGACACCGCGGCCGTCGCATTACCGTCTCCTTTCGTCGTCCGCAATCGATTTCGTGAAGCAACCGACCGGCCATCGAAGAAGCCCTCGAACTGGTCGACGGGCGCCGGAACACGGCGCCGGGGCCGTCACACTTCGGCGGCCGTCCGGCGCAGCAGCGGCAGGACGCCCCTGCGGCCACTGGTGTCACCGCCCGGGGCCGGGGCTCCGTAGGTGACCCCGATCCCCCTGGTACGAGCAGCGGTCACGATGTGGGGGACCGCGCGCTCGGCGAGCGCCGCGATAGTCATCGCGGGGTTGACAGTGAGCGCGCCGGGGACCGCGGAGCCGTCGGTGACGAAGATGCCAGGGTGGTCGCGCAGTTCATTGGTGTCGTCGAGGGCGGATGTGTGCGGGTCGTCGCCCATGCGGCACGAGGCCAGCGGGTGCACGGTGTAGGCGCCCACCAGATCGTTGGTCCAGGGCATCACCTTGGCGAGGCCGTCCTTCTCCAGGATCTCCTTCACATCGGCGTCGGCCTGCTTCCAGCCGTGCCAGGTGTTCTCCGTCGGCCGGTACGCCAGGTTTCCGCGGCCGAGCATCTGCTGGGAGATGCGGTGCGCGTTGCCGGTCGCGGGCGGCGGGCCGAAGACGCCCTCGTTGTCGTCCTCGGTCATGGAGAAGATGGTGAGCCAGGACCTCCAGTTCCTCAGGAGCTCCTTCTTCTCCTTGCCGAACCAGGTGGGGCCGGTGGCGTCGGGCACCTGGGCGAGGATCGTCCCCAGGCCCGGCGGGAAGTACAGCTGCTCCAAGGAGTAGCGGGAGTACTCGGGCAGCGAGCCGTCGAGCCTGTCCCAGCTGGCCGCAGTCGGGCCCTTGCCGATCGCGTTGGCGCCGTAGGGGAGCTGTCCCTCCCCCCGGGACAGGCCCAGCAGTTCGGCAACCTTCTCCTCGTTGAGGACGGCGGTGTTGAGACGTTCGCCGTTGCCGGAGAAGTAGCGTCCGACCGCGTGCGGCATCCTACCCAGGTGTGCTTCGCTGCGCTGCAGTATGACGGGGGTGGCGGCGGCGCCGGCGGCCAGGACGACGATCTTCGCCTCGATCACACCGGAGCCGTTCTGCAGCCGGTAGTCCTCGTCGTGGACGATGTTGTAGTGCGCGCGGTAGTCGCCCTCGGCCGTCCGCGTCAGGTACTGCACCTCGTGCAGAGGGCGGATCTCGGCACCGTGGGCCAGGGCGGCGGGCAGGTAGTTGGCCGTGAGGTCCTGCTTCGCCTCGAAGCTGCACCCGGCCATCATGAAGTTGCAGTTGACGCACTTAGAGTTGTCGATCGCGACGGCGAGCGGGTTGGCGGTGCGTCCGGCGCGGTCGCAGGCCGCCGCCCACAGCCCCCCCGCGTAGGAGACGTCGTCCCACCCCTGCTTGCTGACCGACAGAGACTCCTCAATACGGTCGTACCACGGGTCGAGGGTGTCGCGGCTGACGAACCGGGGCCACATGCGGCGGCCGATGCTGCCCTTGCGGTCGAAGACGAACCTCGGCGCGCGGGGCATGGCCGCGAAGTACACGACGCTGCCGCCGCCGACGCAGTTGCCGCCCAGCACGCTCATGCCGTCGCCGACGACGAAGTCGAAGATCCGTGTATAGGACGAGCCGAGCTTGTAGTCGTGCTCGAACTCCTGGCTCTCCAGCCAGGGTCCGCGCTCCAGCACGGTCACCTTGGCGCCGCCCGCGGCCAGATGGTAGGCGGTGATCGCGCCACCGAAGCCACTGCCGATCACCAGAACGTCGGTGCGCTCGGTAGTACCACTCATGCCGGGCTCCCTGAAGGCGTGGTGGAGGGGTGCATTCGGGCGAGCTCGCGGCCGTAGCCGGAGTTCTGGAAGCGCCACAGGCCGTCCGCGTCGGGCTCGGTGATGCCCATGACGGTCAGGCCCGGGTGGCCGTCCCGTAGCGCGTCCGCGGTGTGCAGGTGCGCGGCCGAGTCGAAGGACATGTTGCAGAAGAGGGACAGGAGCACCCAGAACTCCTTCTCCGGGTGGCCAGGACGGGTCAGCCGCGCGATCAGTTCGGTCCGGTCCGGGAACTCCAGGGCCACGAAGGGAGGAACGTCCGGGTCGAGTTCCAGTCCTCTCTCCTCGGCGTAGGCCCTGGCGTGCTCGTTGACACGCTGCGCCAGGTCGTCCAGGTCATCGCTGATGCCCGTGGCGTCCCAGCGCAGCAGCTCAAGCGCTCCCGCGGCGACCGCACCGCCGCCCGTGGCGGCGCCGGCGACGGCCCGGTCCCCGGGCCAGCGCTTCTCTCCTGGGATGATCGTGTCTGCGTAGGCTTCGAGGGTGAGCGACGCGTCGTCCGCTGTCTCCTTGGCCCGCGCGGTTTCTTCTTCTCGCTGCAACTCAACCTCCGGTCGGGTGAGTGGGGGCGCCTGTTGGCGTGGGGAGAACGCTAGAGCTTGTGAGTCCTTTCAAACAACCAACAGGCCTCACTTAGGAGAACGACTAAGTTTCCCTGTGTAACTAACTAAAGTAGGGACATTGTTGCGACTGCGGCGCAGAGAAGAATAAGCCAACCGCTATGCTCCCTCACGGACTCATTCCCTGCCTCCGGTAGCCGTTCTGTCCACAGGACGGGATCGGCATTTCGAAGAGGCAGTCCGCTCTCACTCGGGGGGAACGTTGGAAAGTACCGACAGATCCCTGGCCCTGCGATCCAGCTTCACACACAGGGTGCTAATCAAGGAGCTCCTTCCGGCCGATTCACCGCGCTCGGGAGGCATCGACGAGGCTCATGTGAGGCGACTTGCCGAAATATATGCTTCGTTGCCTCCCGTCCTTGTCCACCGCGCAACGATGCGGGTGGTCGACGGAATGCACCGCATAGCAGCGGCGGCCTTGAAGGGGATGGACTCCGTCGAAGTGCAGTACTTCGACGGAGCCGAGGAAGAGGCCTTCATGCGCGCGGTCGCAGCCAACACGTCTCACGGACTGCCGCTGTCGGTCGAGGACCGCAAGGCAGCGGCCCGGCGCATCTTCAGTGCGCAACCCGACCTGTCGGACCGCGCCGTCGCCGCCTGCGTCGGCCTGGACGCCAAGACCGTGGCCGCCGCACGGCGGCGTTCAACCGGGGAGTTTCCTCGGCTGAACGCCAGGATCGGTTCCGACGGCAGGACCCATCCGCTGGACCGCACCGCCGAGCGGATACGCGCTGCGGAACTGATGACCAGCCGCCCTGACTTGCCGCTTCGGGCCATCGTCAAGGAGACTGGGCTCTCGCTCGGTACCGCGCACGACGTACGGCAGCGGCTGCTGAGGGGCGAGTCGCCGATCCCCTCGGGGCGCAGACAGCCCCGCGGAAAGGGCTCGCAGGCACTGGCCGCGAAGCCGACTGCTGAAACCGGGTCCACGGCCGAGGGCGGTTCCCGGGCCTCCTCGGCCGACGCTCACGGGAGACGGCAGCGGGCCGCCGCAGACGGCTCTCCCGCCCTGGCCGGCCGGGCCCGCTTCTCCCTGGAGACATTGCACAAACTGACCCGCGATCCGTCCCTGCGCCACTCGGAATCGGGCCGCCGCCTGCTGCGCTGGCTTTGTGTCCATTTCATTTTGGACGATACCTGGCGTCAGCACATGGAAGCCGTTCCGTCCCACTGCACCGCCACCATGGCGGAACTTGCCCTCCAGTACTCCGGCGCCTGGAAGAGGTTCGCCGAGGAGCTCTCCAGAAGGAGACTCGCCGACATAAAAACCACTGCAGAACTGCATGCGCCCTCGGAAACTCGGAACTGGTAAGACTCGACAACAGGGGAAAACGGTGCCCATTACTGCAATTGAGTACGCCGTCCGCCGGGTGATCGACGAAATGCACGTCAACCTCGGCCAGGAACTGACCATCGACGACATGGCGCGCACGGCAATGTTCAGTAAATTCCATTTCACCCGAGCATTCAGAGACATAACCGGCACATCTCCTGGACGCTTCCTTTCCGCACTGCGTCTTCAGGAGGCGAAGCGCCTGCTGGTGGAGACCGATTTCAGCGTGGCCGACATCAGTAGCCAGGTCGGCTACAGCAGCGTCGGCACGTTCAGTTCGCGCTTCAAGACGTGCGTGGGGGTCTCCCCGAGCACGTTCCGGGTGCTGGGCGGATTCACCTCCAAGATCGGCGAGGAGGAGCCGGAGGGCTCCGGCGGGCCTTCCCTGCGCAACGTCCTGCGCGGCCGGGTACAGCTCCCCGAGAACCGCTCCCCCGGGTACTGTTTCGTCGGCCTCTTCCCCACGCCGGTGCCCCAGGGCCAGCCGGTGCGCTGCACCGTCCTGGACGGCCCCGGCTCCTTCGAGCTGCCGAACGTCCCCGAGGGCACCTGGCACCTCCTGGTGCACTCCGTTCCCTACGGCCAGGAGCACACACCGTCGGGAGCCGGCTGCAAGGACACCGTTTCCGTCGGGCGGTACGGTCCGGTCACCGTGCACGCCGACACCCTGCTGATGCCGGCCGACATCGTCCTGCGTCCGCTGGACGACCTGGACCCGCCGGTGCTGATGGCCCTTCTTGACACGCGCACCGCCGCGCTGGAGGCGGTGGCGAGCTGACGCGCCCGCAGGAGGCGAGGGTCGGCCGCGGAAGATCCCGCGGCCGACCCTCCACATATGCCCGCACCCCCTCATCGCGCCGACCGGACCGTCATCGGCAGTCCGCCGCGCATCCGCAAGGAGAGCATGGGCTCCGCAACCGCGTCGTGCCCCGCCGCGACGGACAGGTCGAGGTCGCGGGTGACCAGCGCCGTGACGAACACGGCCTCCAGCATCCCGAGGTTGCTGCCGATGCAGAAGCGGGGTCCCGCGCCGAAGGGGATGTACGCGTACCGGGGGCGGCTCGCGGCCTGCGACGCGTCGAACCGCCCAGGGTCGAAGCGCTCGGGATCGTCCCAGAACTCCGGATGGCGGTGCAGCGTGTAAGGGCAGACGAGTACGTCGGCCCCCGCCGTCACCGTGTACCCGCCGACCTCGTCCGCCCGCTGGGCGACCCGGGGCAGAATCCACACCGGCGGGTACAGCCGCATGGCCTCCTGCACCACCTGCGCGGTGTACGTCAGCTTGTGCAGGTCCTCCGCCCCGGGAACGCGGTCGCCCAGGACTTCCCGCGCCTCCTCGCGGACCAGGCTGCGGACTTGCGGATGCACGGCGAGCAGCCAGAGGGTCCACCCGAGGGTGCTCGCGGTCGTCTCGTGCCCGGCCAGCAGCAGCGTGACCAGCTCGTCCTGGAGCAGCCGGCGGCCCGTGCGGGGATCGGCGTGGCGGCGCGCCGCGAGGATCATCCGCGACAGCGCGTCGTCGGCGTCCTCCCCGTCGCTCATGCGCGAGGACCGGTCGGCCACCAGCGCGTCGACGATCCGGGTCAGCTCCCGGCGCGCCCTGCGGAAGCGCCGCTGGGTCCCCAGCGGCAGCCAAAGCGGCGCCATCCCCTGGGTGACCATCTCGAACATTGCCTGGTCCTGCACGGCCTCGAACGCGTGCGCGATGGAGCCGTAGGGGGCCAGGTCAGTATCGAGCAGGGTGCGGCCGAGCACCCCGAGGGTGAGACCGGTGACCTCCCGCAGGACGTCGACCGGTCCGTCCCCCTCGTGGGTGCGCAGCAGCGCGACGAGCCGGGCGGCCTCCTCCGCCACGGCGTCCGCCTGCGCGGTGATCCGCCCCGGCCTGAAGGCGGGCTGCACATTCCTGCGCTGGGCACGCCACAGGTCGCCCTCGCTGGTGAGCAGCCCGTTGCCGAGGATGCGCCGGGCCTCCACCAGGCCGATGCCCTTGTGGTAGTTCTCGGCGTTGTCGGCCAGGACGTGCTTGGCGTAGTCCGGCCGATTGAAGACGTACATCTTCTTGGGCCCCATCGCCACGCGCACGGCGTCGCCCAGCCCGGCCGCGTCCCGCATCATCCCGAGCCGGTCCACGGCGAGCTTCCTGAGCAGCCCGGGCAGGGCCGTCGGTGGCGGCCCGGGCGGACGCGCGCTCACGGTGCCGCCCCGTCCTGCTCGAGGGCAAGACGCCGGAAGCGGCCCCGGTGGAACAGCAGCGCGTCCTGGTTGGGCAGTTCCTTCAGGCTGAGCACCTTCCCCAGGTAGATGGTGTGGTCGCCGCCGTCGTACTCCCGCCACCTCTCGCATTCGAAGTGCGCCGTTGCTCCCACGATCAGGGGCGCGCCGGCCCGGCCCGCCACCCAGTCGACCGCGTCGAACTGGCCGGTGCCCGCGGGCCGCGACCGGTCGGCGAAGTGGCGGGCGACGTCCTCCTGGTCGGCGCCGAGCACCGAGACCGAGAAGGTTGCGGAGCGGGCGAGGGCGCGGTGCATGACCGCGTCCTTGCCGACGCAGACCAGGACGAGCGGCGGCGCCAGCGAGACGGAGGTGAAGGAGTTGGCCGTCATGCCGCGCGGGACGGAGCCGCCGACCGTCACCACGGTCACACCGGTGGCGAACGTCCCGAAGGCCCGTCGCAGCCGCGCCGGGTCTTCGGCCCCGGCGCGTTCCGGCGACGGTACGGCCAGGGCGTTCACGCCGTTCTCCCGGCCATCGCCCGGGCCCGGGCCGCGTACGGTTCCAGTGCCCGGGTGAGCGCGTCGGGGATGAGCGACGGGACGGTGGCGGTGTTCGGCCCGCGCATGCACGCGATCCGCTGCCTGCCCCGGGCAACCAGCGTTTCGGCGCCGTCCTCGGTCACCTTGACGTAGTCGAAAGTGAACTCCAGCTGTGTCTGGCCGAGTTCGGACAGCTGCATCCTGATGGACAGTTCGTCGAAGGCGGTGATCTCGGCGAAGAACTCGCAGTCCACCTTTAGCGTGAACAGCTTGAGGTCGTCCTGGACATCGGCGAGGACCTCGGGGGCCTTCTCCTTGAGAAACAGCTCCCGGCAGCGCCCCTGCCATCGCAGGTAGTTCACGTAGTAGACGTTCCCGACCAGGTTGGTCTCCTCGAAACCGACCGTGTGCCGGTACTCGTAATAGTCTCGCGCCATGTCCTAGGACCACCCTTCCTGACGAGGCGTTTCATGCGTGAGGAATGCAAAGACGGCGGGCTCCACCGTGTTGAGGAGCCCGGTGACGAAGGTCGCGATCCGCAGCCCGCCCGCAGCGAAGACCACCCAGGCGTCCTTGCGCCGGGGCAGCACCGTCAGCGGCGCGCCCGCCATGACGCCAGCCTTCTTCAGGCATTCGACGGCGCTCCACACCCGGGTGGCGGCGGTGTCGGGGGCCTCCCCGGTCTCCTTGACTACCAGCTCCGCCACAGCCGCGTACTCGCCGAGCAGGTCCTTCCAGTCGTCCGCCGGACGCATGGTGACCGCCTCGATGTCGCAGGACACCTCTGTGTCGGCCACGGTGCTGAGAGTGAGCCCCACGCCGTGGGCCGCCGACACCTGACGGTCCCCGTCGAGCTCCGGTCGCCCGTCGGGCCGGTGACGCACGGTCACCGGGATGCCGAGGGCGCGGGACGCCGCAGTCGCGGTGAAGGCGCGGCGCTCGGCCACGGAACCGGCCGGGGTGTCACCGTGCGGTTCGACCGCGACCGCGACCCGGACGCCGAGCACGTCCTCCAGTGCCCTCTCCAGGTACGGGCCGAGCAGCGGGGCGACCCACGGACCGGATCCGTCCGTCTTGCGCACCGCGTGCAGGGTCAGTCCTTCCCAGCGTTCGACGACGGTGCCGTCGGCGTCGCGGACCGCTATGTCGTACACGTAGGTGTCGCCGTCATGGCTCCGTTCGACCGCGCAGTAGCGCAGCTCCTCCGGGAGGTGCGAACCGGCGCCGAGCGGGTGGATGCGCTCGACCCCCGAGGGGAGCAGGGTGGCGTCGGGGACGCACACCTGGTTGCCGTGCATCAGCGCGTCGCGCATGCCGGGGTCGGCCAGCAGCAGTTCGCCGGGGAGGAAGCCAGCGAACCAGCCCTCTGGTGGCAGCACCGCCACGTCGGCGTCGACGTGGCGCGCCGCGGCCCGGTGGAAGCGGCGCAGCCGCTGGAAGCGGGCGCCCTGGAAGAGGATGTTGCCGTACAGGTCGGCCGCCGGATCCAGGGGGACTTCCAGGGTGGCGGCGGCGGTCTGCAGGGGCGGTCCGTCCGGGGCGGTGGCCTCGGAGTAGACCAGCCGGGCCCGGAAGTGCTCTGCAGCGAAACCGGTGTCCTCGGCGTGGATGGCGACGTCGATCGTGTCGGTGTCGGTGACGGTCGCGGCGACGCGGATGCGGGTGCTGCCGTTGGGCGGCACCACGATGGGCCGCAGGAAGCGCGCGTCCTCGATCACCGGTGTCCCGGTCCATCCGGTGGCGGCGGCACCGACCTGGACCATGGCCTCCATGCCCATGACGGCGGGCATGAGGAGGTTGCCGTCCAGCAGGTGGTCGGCGAGGTACGGGTCGGTGCCGGCGTTCAACTCGACCTCGGTGACCAGCTCGATACCGTGGTAGCGCACCAGCGGGTTGCCGGTGAACCGCAGCAGCGGCAGGGCCGGCAGGTCGCGCCGCACCGTCTCGATACCCTCCGCACGGCCGCTGACGACCGTCACCACGGGCGCGTCCGGATCGGAGATCAGCCGCAGCAGGATTTCCACGCCCTGGTCCGGGGAGATGGGGGTGATGCCCTCGCGGGACAGCGACTCGACGACCGAGAGTTTCTCGCCCATGCCGACCCCGGACCACACCGACCACTCCACGCAGCGGGCACGGACCTGCGGA
The DNA here is from genome assembly GCF_040655635.1 of Streptomyces sp. NPDC050388. Classification (NCBI taxonomy): domain Bacteria; kingdom Bacillati; phylum Actinomycetota; class Actinomycetes; order Kitasatosporales; family Streptomycetaceae; genus Streptomyces; species Streptomyces sp. NPDC050388. Next base: position 19,203 of record NZ_JBFAKH010000086.1, on the reverse strand, counting down.
TGGGTGCGGGCAATCTCCTCGGTGAGGTCGGCCAACCACTCGTTGGCGGTGGCGTAGTGGGCCTCGCCCCGCAGGCCGGCGCGGCCGATGATGCTGCCGAAGGTGACCAGCAGCCTCAGGTTGCCGGGCCCGACCGCGTCGAGCACGGCTCGCAGGCCGTCGACCTTGGGGGCGAAGGTGCGGCGGAAGTCCTCCGGCCGCAGCGCGTGAAGCGGGCCGGGTTCGTTACGTCCCGCGCCATGTAGCAGGCCGGTGATCGGTCCCAGTTCCCTCTCCAATTCGGCGACGGCCTGGCGGACCTGCTCCGGGACGGTGACGTCGGCACGCGCGTAGTGCACGGTGACGCCGCTGCCGACCATCCGCTCCAGGTTGTCGGCGAGCTCCCGGTCCGCCGCGGGGTCGGAGCGGCCGAGCACGGCGAGCCGCGCCCCGCTGTCGCGGGCCACGGCGAGGGCGCACTCGGCGGAGATGCCCTTGCCGCCACCGGTCACCAGCAGCACGTCCGAGTCGCCGAGCGGGGAGTCGGTGCGCTCCGGGCGTACGGGCAGGGCCCGAAGCGTCGGTACACGGCGCCCCCCGCCGCCATCATGGCGGACCTCGGTGAAGCCGGTGGTGGCAGCCACCTCGGCCACGATCCGTTCGACCGCGCCGCCCGTCAGGGGGGTGTGGACGACGGTCGTACGCAGATGGGGCGCCTCCTGGTGGAGCGTCTTGGCGAGCCCGGCCGCGCCGCGGCCGTCCTGCACCAGGACGAAACGACTGTCGCGCTCCCCGGCCAGGGCGTGCTTTGCACCGGCGAGCGCCTGCTCGATCTGCTCCGGCGAACAGGCCGACGGCAGGCAGACCAGCACGCCGGAACCGACCCCGGCGCTCTGGAGGGCTTCGTGCAGTTCCTCGACCACCGGGTGTGCGGCTGGGGAGAACAGCTCCCAGGTGCCGTCGGGTTCGCGCACGGCGGCCCGGGGCAGGGGCACCTCCTCCAGGTCCACGGCGAAGGGCCTGGCCCAGGGGGCGGCACCCACGACCGCGGAGGCGCCTTCGTCTCCCTGGCCACCGGTGCTGACCAGTGTCTCCAACGCCTCGGCCAGTTCGGCAAGAGTGGCGGTGGCGAAGTTGGTCGGTACCTGCGTCGCGGCGATGCCGAGGTGGGACGCGGCCTGGTTGACAATCTGACCGACCGTGATCGAGCTCATGTGCAGGTCGTCCAGGAGCCGGCTGTGGTCGTCCACGAGGTCAGCGGGAAGCTCGGCACGCTCAGCGACGATGGCACGCAGCACATCCAGCGCCGAGGCAGCTCCATCGCCGTCCGGTGCCGCGGCGGCCGGTGCCGTCGTGTCCGAGAAGTCCTGCACGGCCGGAGCGGAGGGGGCGGACACGCCCGCTGCGGCGGGCACGACGGCGGTCCCGGTGCGGCCGGCCGGCAGGGAGACCTGCGGGGCCTGTTCACAGGGGTTGGCCAGGAAGCTGAACTCCTGGCCGATCTCCAGCGGCCGGACCAGCCGGTCCTGGAAGAGCCGCTCGTGGGCGACGGGCACGCCGATGACGTAGGCGGCGCCGACCACCTGCAGCAACCCCCGCAAGGACTCGTCGTCGGTGTCCAGCGCGACGGCCGGGACACCGGTCGCCTCCGTGGCGAGCGCGCTCAGCACCCGGCCCGGACCGACCTCGACGAACAGGTCGACGTCCTTCGCGGCAGCCGTGACCGCCTGGGTGAACAGGACGGGATCGGTGATCTGCCGCCGCAGCAGCTCCACCAGGTCGGTGTCACGGGCCAGTTCCGCACCGGTGACGGTGGAGACGACCCGGGCGCCGACCGGCCCGAGGGAAACACTGGCAAGCCAGCCGCCGAAGGTGTCCGCGGCCGGCGCGACCAACGGGGAGTGGAAGGCGTGCGACACGGCGAGCCGGGTACAGTCGACCCGCGCCCCGGCGGCACGGCTGCAGAGCGCTTCGATTGCGTCGGCCGGCCCGGCAACGACGGTCTGCCCGGGGCCATTGTACCCGGCGATGACCACAGGCAGCCCGGAGGCGAGCTTTTCGGCCTCCGTGGGGACGGCACCGAGCGAGGCCATGGTGCCCGAGGCGCTGTGCTCGGCCATGGCGCGGCCGCGGACCCGGGCCGCCTCCAGAAGGGTCTCCTCGTCGAGGGCGCTCGCCCAGTGCAGGGCGGACAGCTCTCCGAGGCTGTGGCCGAGGGCGAGGACGGCCTCCACCCGCAGGGTGTCCAGGACGCGCAGCCCGGCCGCAGAGCCGGTGACGATGCGCGGCTGCGCCACGTCGGTGGCCACCATGTCGCCGGTGGTGGGCAGATCCGCCGCGCCGTACACCTCCGCCGCCTCGGGGAAGCGGCGGCACAGCGCACCGCCGCCGGTGCCCTTGCCGGAGCCCTGTCCGGGGAAGAGGAAGCCGATCCGTCCGCGTCCGCGCGCGTGGCCGAGGAAGCCGCGGCCGTCGGCGGCGAAGTGTTCGGTCACCCCCGTGTCCACGGTGTCGGCCAGGTGCCGCAGACGGCGTTCGGCGTCCTCGGGGGAGGTGGCGACGACGGCCGCCCGGTAGGGCAGGCCCCGCAGTTCGCGCTGGAGCGTGGCGGCGAGGTCGGCGACCTGGGCGTAGGAGACCTGCGCCACGAAGTCGGCGACCCGGGTGAGCCGGGCGCGCAGGGACTCGGGGGAGTCCCCTTCGAGCAGCAGTAGCTCGCAGTCCTGCGCGGAGTGCGCCAGTGTGACGGAGCGGCGGCTGGGGGCGGTGCGCCGGCGGGTGGCGGGCTCGTCCAGGACAACGTGGGTGTTGATGCCGCCGAAGCCCATGGCGGTGATGCCGGCACGGTGCGGCGCGTCCTCGGGCCAGGCCTCGGCCTTGCGCAGTGCCTGCAGGTTGGCCTGCTCATCGGTGAGCAGTTCGTGCGGGTCGACGCAGCCGATGGCTGGGGGCAGGACCTGGTTGTCGACGGCCATCGCCGCCTTGATCAGACCGGCGATGCCGGCCGCCGCCTTGGTGTGGCCGATCATGCCCTTGATGGAGGTGATGGCCGCGACCGGGGTGTCCGGGTTCGCCGCGGCCCTGGCTCCCATCAGGGCAGTCAGTTCGGTGCGGTCGCCAACGGCGGTGCCGGTGCCGTGGCCCTCGAAGAGCGGCACCGTGTCGATGCCGAATCCGGCCCGCTCGTACGCCCTGCGCAGGGCGAGCCGATAGCCGTCGATCTCGGGGCGGGTGATGCCGCCCTGGCCGTCGGAGGAGATGCCCCAGCCCGCGATCGTCGCGTAGATGCGGTGGTTGCCCGCCAGGGCGTCCTCCTCGCGCATCAGGACGACCATGCCGCAACCCTCGCCGGGCCAGAAGCCGTTGGAGCCGCGGTCGTACAGGCGCATCTCGCCCTTGGCCAGGGCGCCGGTCTTGGCGAACCCGATGATCTCGAACGGGTCGATCGACAGATCGACGCCGCCTGCGATGGCGACGTCGATGTCACCGCTGAGGAGCGAGGTGCTGGCCGTGGTAACCGACAGCAGCGAGGAGGAGCAGGCGCCGTCGACGGTGTAGCCGCCGCCGTTGAGGTCGAAGTGGTTGCAGATCCGGCCGGCGATGGTATTGGCCAGGCCGCCGGCCAGGGTGTCCTCGTCGATGGCCGGGAACGGCTCCTTGTACGCGGTCTCGACGTCGGCGAGGAAGTTCGCGATCCGCTCGTCGCCCCACTCCTGACCCTTGAGCGCCTCGGCCATGACGCGGCGCACGTACGGCCAGCGCAGCCGCATCACGTTGGCGCGGGTGAACTCGCCGGTGAGGGTGTTGCCGACGAGGACCCCGGTGCGCTGGCGGGGTAGTCCCTCGCCGCCCGCGAATCCGGCGTCGGCCAGGGCCCGCCCGGCGGTCTCCAAGGCGAGCCAGTGGGTGAGATCAGTCGAGCGGTAGGTGCTGCCCGCGATCCTGTGGGCGACCCGGTCGAACTCGTATCCCTCCAGGACCGCGGCGTTGCGCGCGTAGAAGCGGTCGGGGGTGGCGGGGTCCGCGTCCCAGTAGTCGTCCAGGTTCATGCGCACGTCGGGCAGCCGGCGGAAGGCGCGGCGTCCGGCGACGGCGTTGTCCCATAGTTCGCGGGGGTTGGTGGCGTCGGGATAGCGGCAGGCCATGCCGACGATCGCGATTCTGGTCATGCCGCCACCGTCACCTTCTGCCGCTCGGCCTCTTCAGCGGTCACTGCGGGCCGGGGCGTGCAGACACACTCGCCGGCGCAGCCGCCGGCGCACTGCCCGTCGGTGGCCTGCCCGGTGTCGGGCCCCTGGGGAGTGGCGAGGTCCGAACTGATCTGCTCCCGCTCCTGGGCGCGCTTTCGATCGGCGATGTCGACCGTCCACAGGTGGATGCCGCGGATTAGGCAAACCAGGGCGGTGGCGAAGAACAGGCCGTAGGCGATACCGAGGGCGGTCAGCACGCCGTACGCGGCCGCCACACCGCCGCCGAAGGCGATCTGGCCCTTGCGGGAGGACGGGGTGGTTCCGGGGTCGGTGATCATGTAGTTCGTGAAGAGCACGAACGCCACACCGGTCATCATCGCCAGGGCTGCGGGGATGGAGGTGCCGAACAGCAGGCCGCGGACGACGGCCTGAATCACGAAGCCGCCCACCCAGGCGACGATCAGCCACATGCGTTCGGTGAGCTTGGCGTTGAGCATCGTGCCGAGGGCGACGATGATCGCCGGGACGAGCCAGTCGAAGCCTCCGTCGACGTACTCGGTGAACTGGTACGGCGGGGCGATGCTGGCCCAGGGGAAGAGCAGCAGGATGACCGCGATGCCGAAGTTCGACGGGTTCATGTAGTGCCGCATCCGGCCGCGCACCGGCGCGCGCAGCACCCATTTGGTGCCGACGGCGACGATGACGCCGAACACCATGACCCAGACCAGGTCGTTGACGTAGGACAGCATGTTCACCGCGAGGCCGGTGATGTGCGCCGGGTAGAGGAACTCCACCAGGCCGCGGAATCCGTTGCCGCGGAACCGGGGTGCCCGGCCCTCGGTGCGGGCGCCGATCATCTCGAGGACGATCTCCACCGTGTAGGCGGTGGCGAGTGCTATGAACGGCCAGGCCCATGGCTGCTCGAACCCGAGCACCGTGTAGCCGAATATGTTGAGTACGGAGATCGAGATCGCGAACCGTCGCAGGGCGGTGATGACCTTCGTGCTGTGCCGCTGCTGTGCGGCGGGTATTTTCTGCTGGACGGACATGGTCACTTCTCCTTGGCCTGGTTGCCGAGCTGGATGCTGTGTCGGCCGGGTGCCAGCTCCAGCTGCTGCTCGTGGACGTCACCGTCGCTGTCCCGCCAGGTCAGCAAGACCTCTACCGGGCCCCGGACATCCCGGCCGAGACCGATGTGCACCTCGGTGCTGCGCTTGCCGGAGTGGCCGCTTCCGCCGTCGACCCGGCCGATGCGTTTGGTGCCGTCGGGCAGCGTGACGCGGACCTCGGTGCCGACCGCGGGCCCCCCGGACTCGTCGACGAGCTTCAGCCCGAGGTGGGCGCCCGTGTCCGGGCTGACGTTGTGGTAGAAGGCGGGTTCGCCCCACTGGCGGGCGACCGCCAGGTCCAGGCGTCCGTCACCGTCGACGTCGCCGGTGGCGATGCCGCGGGTGGGAACGGGGACGGCCATGCCGAGGGTCTCGGACAGGTTCAGGTAGGTGCCGTTGTCGTTCCTGGCGAAGAACCGCATGGTCTGGCTGCCGGCGATGTCGTCGCCGAGCCGGAGGTTCGGCCACCACAGAGGGTTGGAGAGCAGTGCGTCGTTGGCGGTGGCCACTTCCTGGAGCTGCGGCCAGCGGTTCTTCTTGCCCTTGGCGAAACCGAGGGCCTGGGTGATCTCCAGGTCGCCGTTGTTGTCGAAGTCGCCCATCTTCACGTCCCAGCCCCAGCCGGCCCAGGCGACGCCGAGGTCGGTACTCCTGTCCTCGTAGGGGGCCTCGCCGTTCTTGAAGCGGCCCCGCACGTCGGCCTGGCTGTTGGCCGTGCCGATGAAGGCGAGGTTGGACTCCTGGAGGCCGAACGACGTGGTGATGTTGCTGACGAACATGTCGTACAGGCCGTCGTTGTCCAGGTCGCCGAAGTCGATCCCCATGCCCTTGAAGGAGCTGCGTCCGAGTTCCTTGGACTTCGGGACGGTGCCCGAGTGGACGGATTTGACCTCGGCGAACTCGAGCCGACCCGGGCGGGACTTGTTGTACAGCAGCGCGGAGGTGCCGAAGTCGTGGCCGATGTACAGCTCCGGCAGGTGGTCGCCGTCGAGGTCGGCGGCGGACGCGGCGAGCGTCCAACCGTTGTTCACGCCCTGCGGCAGGGAGTCGTCGGTCTTCTCATAGCCGTTCTCGGTCCACAGGAAGAAGTGGCCGCCGCCGCCGTTCTGGGCGTGGGACATCGACTCCTGCATGACGACGTCGCCGTCCTTGGTCGGGTCGATGACGGCGCTGTCGGGGAAGTAGTTGCCGATGAAGATGTCGTCGTGTCCATCACCGTCGAAGTCGGCGACGGTCGCGGCGTTGGAGTTCCACAGAGGGCCGGTGTACCGGGGCCCGGGCTTGCCCGGCAGCAACTCGCTCGCCTTGAAGGAGTCCGCGGTCAAAGGTGCGCCCTTGCCGGTGTCCTTGGCGGTGAACACAATGGGCGTACGGCCCCAGTAGTAGACGAGGAGGTCCATGGCGCCGTCCTCGTTGAAGTCGCCGGGCACACAGCCCATCGGGGCCATCGTGTCACTGACCGGCAGCGGGTCGGCGTCGAGCGCGAACGGCTGGTACGCCTCCTCCCGGTTGGGCGTGGGGGTGACGACGACCTGGTCGATGCGCGGGTCCGTGATGCACAGGTCGTTGGACAGCCCGTCACCGTCCAGGTCGTTCATGGCAATGCCGGCGCCGACCGCGGAAATCCATGCGTCGATGTGCTCGTAGGTCTTGTTGACCTTCCGGATCTCCTGCTTCTCGAACCCGGCCGGCATGGCGATCGACATGGATTCGAAGGAGAAGTCCTCGGCGACGTCCTGAATTTCGGCCGCGGACGGCTCGGGAAGTCGCACCGCGTAGAAAGTGCTCACCATGAGAGTGAGCGCGACGACTCCCGGCACATTCTTCCGCAGCCAGCTGATTGCCTTCTTCACAGGTCGGCACCTTTCTGGGGGGTTGAAAGAGCGGCGATGTCTGCGGCGATGTCGCGACGCCAAACCTCGTAGGCCGGGACGCCGCCCTGGTCGCCGACGGCAGGCATGCGGTCAATGCACACCTGCGCGGCGCGCTCCGGCGTCGTGCCGCACAGGACCCTGGTGGCGAGGTGGGTGTGCTCAATCACGGTGTCCGCCCTCCGGCGTGCCTCCGCCGCGAAGGCCGAGCCTTGGGCCAGCCGTAGGCGGTGTTCGCCGGCCCGTTCGGCGAACCGGCGCAGTTCCTCCTCGTCCGCGGCCCCGGCGTACGTGGCGGCCAGACCCGCACCGGCGTACAGGTCGCCGTGGCGGTGTGCGGGGTAGGCGGCGATGAGGTTGGCGACGAAGTCGGGGTCGGTGCCGCCGACGAACCACAGGGCGCGGCCGATGCCCTGGTCGATCGCCCTGGCGGAGTACGCGTCCGGGCCGCCCGCCCAACTGAAGCGGTGTTCCGCGTCCGGTGTGCGGACGTACTCGTCGGTTCGGAAGTAGGCCTGGTGGAAGCCGTAGCCGTCCAGGATCAGCCACCTCAGCAGCGGATCGGTCTTCCGTACGTCGGGCCACAGGAACTTTGGCAGGCGGGCCATCGCCCAGCCGATGCCGATGTACACCATGTAGATGTGGTGGCGCCCCTCCCCGGTGAGGAGGCCCTCCAGCCGCCCGCTGTGACCGGGCAGCGCGTCGTGCACGACGGCTCCCATGCCCGCGCCCTCGTAGGCGAATCCCCGGTAGGTGCGAGGGACGGTCTCCAGCATCTCCTCGGCCTCGGCGGTCGATCTCGCCTCCACCGCGTAGCCGTATCCTTCGAGGAAGACCCGGCCGATTCTTTCCAGTTGTTCCTGGGCCTGCGGACTCTTCCGGTGGAAGCCACGCTTTTCCAGCTCTGTTTCCGAAGTGGAAGGCGTGAGGATTCTTCGCCGGAGCACTCCAAATATCGTGGACAATGCGCTGAACCGCCCCTCGTGGAATCTCCCTGAAGTCCCGGGTGTTTTCGAAAATATCCGGGGAAGCCGGTATGGCGTCTACTTCGGACGTGCTCGAACTGCCGTGAGGGGGAGCCGCTCGCGCACTCTCTGGCGCCAGGATTCGTAGGCCGGCCGACGGCCGACTCCTGCCGGGGACGTGCCGCAGTCATCGGCCAGTCCTGCGGCCGACTCGACGTCGAGGCCGGCGAGCACCCGGGTGGCCATCCGCGTGTGCTCGGGCACATGGCCGGCGTGGTGACGGGCCTTGGCGGCGAACACCGCTCCCTGCGCGACGTGGCCGCAGTCCTCCCCGGCGTCCTCGCACAGTGCGGCGAGGGCCGCCGGAGTGCTGCCGCCGGCGAAGGCGGCGGCCAGTCCAACACCGCTCCACAGGTCGGCCCGGCGATGGGTGGCGAACCGCCCCACGGCGGCGGCGACCGGGGCGGTACGTCCGCCGTGCATGAACCACAGAGCCCGGCCGATGCCCTGGTCCACGGCGCGCAGGAAGTAGTCGGGGTCCCCCTCCCAGGCGTACGTCTCGGGCACCCGCTGCTCGCCGACCCAGCGAGCAGTGTCGAAGTAGGCGCGGTCGAAGCCGTAGCCGTCTACGGCGAGCCAACTCATCGCCGGGTAGTACTCAGCACCGGGCAGCTTCGGCACCACCTTCCTCCACAGCGGCCGGGGGAGGCGGGCCATGGCGAAGCCGATGCCGATGTAGTTGAGGAAGATGTGTGGCCTGCCACCGCCTTCCAGCAGGTCCCGGGTACGGTGGCCGCGCGGGCCCATCACGTCGCGGATGACGCAGGCCATCGTCGCGCCCTCGTAGGCAAAGCCCCTGACCTCGGGGTCGACCATGGACAGACGGCGCTCGGTGTCCGTCAGGTCGCGGTCCTCGATACCCCATTCGAAGCCGCAGACGACGGCCTGTGGAACGGCCTCCAGGCGCCTGGTGCCCTCGGTCGGTTCCACGGGGAAGCGGCGTCCGGCGAAGCTGACCTCGGCCAGGGACGGTGCCATGGCCAGCCGACGCAACGCTCCCAGTGCGGATGCCACGATCGCCCTCCTTCAGCGGACCGCCTTGTCGGCGGAGGAGGGCTCATCGTGTTCGGGTGCCGACGCGCCGGGCATCTTCGGTCGTGCGCAGAGCGCGTGTGTCCGGACGGGCGCCGCGTGCCCGTGGAGGGCGGGCGGCGCCAGGTGTTCATGTAAGCACGGCCCGCGTGTTCAGCGGATGCGCCGCACGACGACCTCCTCGTCGTGCACCGCGCGGCCGCAGCCGGAGCACCTCAACTCGATGTGGACGGTGCCGTCGCAACCGATGTGGTCGGCCCTGCGCGGGGGGTCGAGCTCTTGGGGCAGGTTCCTGTCGCCCCACTGCGTCAGCGCGATGACCGTCCGGGTCAGGTCACGCCCCGAGGCGGTGAGCCGGTATTCGTGTCTGACGGGCCTGTCCTGGTAGGGAACCCGCTCCATGAGCCCGTGCTCGACGAGCCGGGTGAGGCGTTTCGTCAGGACGTTCCTGGCGATCTCAAGGTTCTCCAGGAACGCGTCGAAGCGCTTGGTGCCGAGCAGTGCTGAGCGGATGATCAGGAGCGTCCAGCGCTCACCGACGATCTCCAGCGCCCTGGCGAGGCTGCAGTCCTGCCCCTCATAGGTGTGTCCCAGCATCCGACCACCCTAGAGTCTGTGTGATGTTGTGATCAATCGGCTGCTCGCAGGAGGTCCTCGAGCCAGATCATCGAGGCGCGGAGTTCGAGGCCGGCGAGGTAGCTCTCGGGCATCTTGTCGAAGCGGGTGGCGATGCCGCGCCAGTCCTTCAGCCGGTTGATCAGGCGCTCGACGGTGTTGCGTTCCGTGCAGAGGCCGGTGTCGTGGCTGACGGGCCGCCCACCCCGGCTGCCTCTCTTCTTGCGGTGGGCGGCCTGGTTCTTCTTCTCCGGGATGACCGCCTCGATGTGGCGTTTGCGCAGATGGGCACGGTTGGCGCGGGACGAGTAGGCCTTGTCCGCGGCGACCGCGTCCGGGCGGGTGCGGGGCCGGCCGACCGGCAGGCGGACGCGAACCTTGTTCAGCACGGGGATGAACTGCGGGCTGTCCGCGGCCTGCCCGGCGGTCAGGACGAACGCCAGCGGCCGGCGCCTGCGGTCGGAGGCGAGGTGAATCTTGCTGGTCAGCCCGCCACGGGATCGGCCGAGCAGGGCTTCCTTCAGGCGGAGCCGGTGCCGCCGGCGGACGCGCCGGCGTTCTTCCGGCTCCGGCCCGTTTCCGCCGCGCTGCCTGTTGTGTTCCGCCTCGTCGCCTCCTTTTGCCGGGCCTGTTCCTGCTCGGCGGCGGCTTCTTCCAGAGCCTCCATGACGTCCTCGCCGAGGAGCATCCCGGCGGCGTCGTGGTGGGCGCGGACGGTCGTGGAGTCCACGCCGACCGGGGACGGGTCCGTCCTGCGCCGGCGGGCGGCCTCGGCGATCAGGCCCTCCAGCAGGGCGGTGAAGACACCGGCGTTGCGCCAGACCCGGAAGCGTCCGTAGACGGTCGGCCAGGGCCCGAACTCGGCCGGCATCTCCCGCCACTGCGCACCGGTCCTGAACCGCCAGATCACCCCCTCGAACTGCTCCCGCAGCCGTTCGGGGTACGGGCCGTACTTGCCTATCGGCAGGTACGGCTCGATCAACTTCCACTGCTCGTCGGTAAGTTGCCTGCGCGTCACGACCGTCTTCCTACCGGATCCGTCCTCCAGACGGACCCGGATCGGCAAGATTGATCATGACATCACACAGGCCCTAGTCCTGACGGTTTCATGAAGGAATTATGGCGGTGGAACCAGGAAACGCGCACAAGCGGTGAAGCTGGGGAGGTGTTCGCGCCGCGTCCGCGGGCGGCTTCGGTCACCGTCTCGCGGCGGTCGGCACCGCCGTGGTGCCGACCCGCACTCAGGCGGCGGCCGATAGCGGACCGGCCGGGGCGTCGGGATGATTGAGCCGACTGTAGGCGTACGCCGCCGACACCAGGGTCATGTGGCGGTGCCAGCCGGGGTAGGAACGGCCCTCGAAGTCGAGCAGGCCGAAGTCCTCCTTCATCCGCTGCACCGATTCAGCCGTCCGGGACAGTGTCCGAACCAGCGCGAGCATCTCCTCCGCCCGGGCGCGTGTCAGAGAGGTGAGCCACAGCCGGGGCGGATGCCGGTCTCCCTTCGACCGGATCGCGAACAACTGGTAGGTGCGCACCGGCTGCAGGCCGGTGGACGGCACAAGGGGCAGGTGCACGAGGCTCGTCAGGACGGTCGTGTGCTGTGTCTGACCGGGGTCGGGGGGCACTGTCTCGACCTGGAACAGTCCGGCCGCTTCGAATTGGAAGAGACTGCGGGCGGTGACGGCCATGCCGTGGTCGTCCGGTCCGTGCCGGTGCTGGGCTCTCAGGTGGTGTCCGAGCACGACCTTGAAGCCGTCGGGTACGGCAACCACGAAGTCACGTTCGCGCTGGGACAGACCGTTCACCAGGGCACTCGCCCCGGAAAACGCGCACAGATCGGTCACGACCGGCACGGGAGCCGTGTGGCTGACAGCGGTGAGGGCGTCGACCAGGTCGAGGGCGTGCTGCTCGACCGACTGGGCGCCGACGCCGTCCGGTATGCGGGTGCGGTTCCGTCTCTCCGCATCCTTGGCCCAGGAGCCGGGCAGCAGCAGGTGCCAATCCACCGGGACGGCCGCCTCGGGTGACGCGAGGAAGGCGCCGACGCCCGCCTGGCAGGTGACGGAGCGTCCCGTGGAGGGGACGAAGCGCCGGTGCACACCACAGGAGTGTTCGCCGCGTTTGCGCAGCACGGCCAGGCTCACGGTCCAGGCCTGGGAGGACATCCGCTGCTCGGCCCAGCAGGCCAGCTCCTCGCGGGCAGGCTTCCAATCCCATGGGCTGGCGTTGACAAACTTGTGCAGCGATTGTGAGGCCGTGGGCGAGTCGGAGACGGCGACGGCCAGACGACGCACCGACTTCTTGCCCGGGGTGGTGAGCAGACCCTGCAGGTAGGCCCGTGCCCAACGGCGCTGGTCGGTGCGCGGCAGGTGTTCGAAGATCCTGTCGGCGAACATGGGCACCGGGGTTCGAGCGTCCGTCAAAGCGTGCGTGCCCATGGCGTGTACCCTCCCAGTGGTGAGTGGCGGGCGTTTACCCCTCCCGGCCTACCCCTCAAGACTCTTGATGAACCTCCGCTTGCAGTGGGTATGTGTCCCACGGCCCGGGGCGGGGCAGACGTGCATACATACGGCCGGTTCCGGCTGCTTTCCACTACAACTTGGGCAACTCGCTGTTGCTCATACACCCTTGAGGGCTCGCGCTGTCTGCCTGACATAAAGACTGGACCAGTACGGGAGAACCGGACGGTGCTTCGGCGGTGCGAAGCCGTACCCCCTGCGTCCATCGGCAAACGTCCCCTCGGAGTCGGCATGGTGAAGCAGGAGAGAGCTCTACGAACGTGCGCCACTGTCCTGCGGGCCGCAGCTGCCAGGTTCGATCGCGGTGGCTACGACGACACCTCGCTGTCCCAGGTCAGCAGGATCGCGGGCCTGTCGGTGGGCGCTGACGTTCCACTTCGCCGCCAAAGGAGAACTGGCCGACGCCGTTCTGGAGGAGGGCCGCTCTGGAGCGCGTCGCCGTGGAACCGGCGCCCGCCTTGCGGGCTGTGGTCGACCTCACCCTCGAACTGGCGCGTCTGATGGAACGGGAGGCGTCGGTCAGCTCCGCCATCCATATCGCGCGGGAGTGACCTGCCGCCCCGCCTGGTCGGACAGGTGGCTACCGAGGGTGCGGAAGCTACTGGACGAGGCGCACCGGACCGGCCAGCTCCGCGACGGCACACTGCCGACGGACGCCACGATGCTGGTGGAGCACCTGACGAGCGAGGTCGAGGCGTATCTGCGCAGCAGACTCGGCACAGAGCGCAGGTGCGAGAGTGCCGCCGCCCGGCTGGAGCGTGCCTGGCCCTGGCGGACGTGTCGGCGACCGGTGGTTCCGAGACCCCTGTGCTGGCGGAGTCCGGGGTTGCGGAGGACTGACGTAGAGCGACCGTCGGCAGCCGGTGCCCGCCGGGGCCGCGAACGCCTCACCGCGCCCCAGGTGGTGCCGCCGTCGCACCAGTGAGCGAACGCGACGAGCGGCAAACCGCATTCGTCCGCTGCGCCGCCGGTAGTTCCTGAACGCGCGTATGCGGGTCTTCCTTGAGCGGGGTTTGCCTGTAGTGGGCCGCCTGCTGCTCGCGCAGCTGCTCCAGCCGCGTCGCCAGCAGGTACTCCGCCGTGCGCTCCCGGGCCGCGTCGGCGGCCTTCGTCGCGGCCGCGATGGCGTCTGCGCCGTGCGGGTTGTGCTGGAACCAGCGGCGGTTCTGCTCGGTCTTGTACGCCCGCCGGGCCTCCGCCTCGGCTTCCTCGGTCCGGCCAAGCCGTCCGAGGGCGCTGCTGCGGTACTCCGGCAGGGCCTGCTCCACGGCTTGGAGCGCGGCGAAGGCGAGCGCGGACGCCGCCAGGACCAAGTCCGCGTCCAGCGCGCTCGGCTCCATGAGCTCCAGGAACTCACGCCGGGCCCGCTCGATGTCGGCCTCCAGCGATGCCCGGACTCGGACGGCTACCGCGGCGACGTCGTCCGCGTCGTCCAGGGCGGCCGACCAGGTCGCGGCGACCAGGCCGGCCTCCACGATCGCCGCCTCGGTTCGACGCCGGAAACCGCACGCCTCGCACAGCCCGGCCGACCGCTCCTGCCCGCAGTCCTCGCACGGCAGGGCCTGGCGCACCGCGTCGGCAGCGGCCGCGGCCGCACGTTCGCGCTCCGCCCGCTCCTGGGCAGCCGCACGGGCCACATCGCGGCGGGCCTGCTCTGCGCGGGCCTGCTCACGCCGCCACACGAAGTCCTCCGCCTCGATGGCCGCCTGCTCCCGCAGCCGCTCCTCGAGGACCCGGCGGCGCTCGCCCTTGGTCAGGCCGGGCAACTCCCGGCCGACCTGTGTCGAGATCTTCGCCCGCCGGACACGCCGGATGTGGACGACGTTGTTGCAGTTCTCGCACTCGCCGCCCGTGTCCAGCCGGATCCCGTCATCACACCGGCGGTCCGAGCACGCCTGACGCTGCACCAGGCCCCGCCGGATCAGCCACCCGTACGGGCCGGTGACCAGGGCCTCGCCACCGGTCTCCTCCAGCCGGTCGGTGAACCGGTCGGCCAGCAGCCGCGGCGCCATCTCCGGCCGCATCAGCATGCCCGCCAGCCGGGACAGCTCTGCCTTCGCCGCCGCCTCGACCTGATCCTGCTGCCAACCGGACAGTCGCTCCCACAGCCCCGCGACCGGCCCCAGAGCCACCCGCAGACCAAGATCAGCCGGAAGGCCCACCCTCCGCTGCTGCTGCGCCTTGTCCCAACCCACGGCCTTCGGCCGACCACCGGCAGCACGCTGCCCATCACGCCCTTCGACCGGGGACTCCTTCGGCTTTTCCCCGCGCAGCGGGCCGTCCTCCGCCACCGGCGGCGCCGACTCGGCAACGGCGGTCTCGCTGTCGGCGGCTTGGTCTTCGCGCACGCACGCGCGCTCCGGCCGACAGCCTTCAGCCCCACGGCCTTCGCCGGAAAAACCACAAGAGAGCTGCGGAGGAACTACGGGAGCAACCCCAGAAGCGTGGTCTGCGTGGAGCTCTGCACCATCAGGACGCTCCTGATCCCATACCTCTCCGGCCTTTTCAGTACTGCTGACCCCAGACGTGCCAAGGGCACCGGCAGCACCAGCCGGAGCATGATCTCCGAACGCACCATCGGGACGCTGCGAAAACACCGTCCCAGAGCCCGAAACAGCCCCCGCAGAAGCCAGCGTGCGGCCGTACGCGCGGGCCACCGGCAGCAGCATGACCCGGCCCCGGCCGCGCATCCGCGTCGCCGTCGCCTTACGCTGCCGCGCCACGACACTGGCCTCCGCCAACCTGGCCAGCACCTTCCGTGCTCCGGACGGTGAGCAGCCCAGCAGCCGCGACAGCGTCGCCGCCCCGCGCCCCTCCTTCGCCTTCACCGAGCCGCCGCACAGCTGCAGCCAGCCCGACGCCCGCGTGTTCAGCACCATCAGCAGTAGCCCGAGCCGGTCGGTCGCTGCCCCCTTGCCCGTACGGCCGGCCAGCAACCCCGGCGGCGTCGGCTCCTTGTCCTTCGGCGCCCAGCCCGGTCCGAACAACGCCTCGATCAGGCGCAGCAGCGTGGCCAGCTCCATTTTCGACAGCGCCAGCGGATGTGTCGCTCCCCCGCCTTTCCGGGCATTCCACAACGGCATGACCAGGCAGTCCAGCCCGGTCGGGCGCCCTTTGGCGTCCCTCACCACCCGGGTCCGTAGCGCGCCCGAGCCACGCAGCATGGGCAGCACCTTATGGTGGACCGTCGACTCCTTCATGCCCATCCACCGACCGAGCTCCGAGCCCCAGATGGAGGTCTGGAGGTCGTTCTTCTCGCCCTGCGGTGCCCGTGACTTTGCGTACAGCACCACCGCCGCCAGCTTCGGTGCGTCCTTCAGCCCGGCTACCGACGGGTCCGCCAGCAGCGCACGGACCGCAGCGAGCAGCCGTAACCGCATTCCCCGACCCAGCCGCAGCGCGTCGTACAGGCCGCCGTTGCCCGGCTGGCCCCAGGCCGGCACCGACCGCAGCACATTCCGCTGTGCGGGAAGCGCCGGGGCGTCGACCGCGCCGCTGTCGACCGACGCACGCGGGGCAGGAATCATCACGGCGGCTGGCGCCACCACGGAGCTCACCGGCCCACCCAGAAAGAAGTCAGAACAAGATCCACCCGGCGACCATGGGCCAGGTCACCTGTGGACAGAGTCCGTCCAGCCGCGGACACCCCCGGCGCTCCCGCCGGGCGGGCAGAAATCTTGAAAACGCTTCCGCCAGACGGGACGGCCTGTCCACGAGCGCGGCCTGAGCCGGTGAAAGAGAAAGGCTCTCCGCCAGAAGCATGCGAAACGCCGTGAACTGCGCAGATGCCGCGCTTGATTCTCGTTACGTGAGAAACACGCTGACCTCGAAGCCGAATGAAATGAACATGATCAGGCTGACATGGGGCACCAGAGTTCTGCACTATGGTGTGGACACCAACTTCCATATGCGAGTCGGACCACCCCGCGAAGCGGGACGGGCCGGCTAGTGAATGGGAGTCACCAGCACCAGCGCCGCCCCCTCCACGAGGAGTGGGCAGACGCCGATGGGCTGGGGGAGATTTCTCCTCTCGTCTCGGTTCTGGTCGGTCGCAGGACCCCTGTGGTGGGGGCCCCGCGATCATGGGTGGCCCTGGTGAGGGGCCGGTCCCGCTGGTGAGGCGGGTTTTGTTGAGTGAGAACGGCTCCATGAGCCGGTGCTCAGATCCACCCGGGTGGTGCCGGGAAAGCTGAGCGGCCGACGCGGGTGGTTAATCCGGTCGGTAGACGGGCCGCGCGAGGCCAGCGGGTGGTAACTCCGCTCTTCGGCGCGCGCGGCCCGTGGCGGTCACGTCGTCACCCCGACCTCCTTGACTCGGAGGCCGGCGTCAGCATGCCCTCACCCAGCTCAGCGGCCTCCGGAAAACGCTCGGCCAGCTGCTTGAGCAGGTACACGTAGACGGCCCGGTGAGGCCGCCGGGGATGAGCCTCTCCGAGCTCCCACCGAGCGACGGCGAGACGCTTTACGCCCACGGCGTCGGCGACCTCCTGCTGAGTGAGCCCCGCAGCGAGTCGCAGTTGCTGCCGCACGCGCGGTGGCGGCAGAACGTCATCCAGCAGAGCGTTGACCCGCTGCATGGGATCCGCGTCGGACATGCCCCAACCTCTCATGATCAAGCATTCATTGAAAGATACATGATGGGATCGATCTCGGCCACCGTGACCTATATGCCGATAGGGCGGTGTGCACGGCGCCTCAGCATTGCTTCAGAACCGTGGCGTAGTACGACGCGAGTACAGCTTCCGCTCCCGAGCCCTGTGCCGTCGCGACGCGTTGGAACTGGGCTGCTCAAGTCGCTGGCGATCCGGATCCGAGGGTGCTGCTTGCCGGGCGGGCAGTAGCCGTTGTCGCCTAGGGCGAGGCCGTCCAACGCAGAGGGCTTGTTGCCAAGGTTGTTCAACACCGTCTTGGCGACGTAGGACTTGTGTTCACCGTGCCGGTCCCTGACCTGCAGGCTCCACTCGTCTCCGTAGGACATCGGTGACAGGACGACGTGAGAGACGGGCACGATGCGAACGCGCTCATCCGCCGCGACTTCAGCGATCTTGTAGTCATCCGACGGCGGGCAAAGGACGTGCAGCGTTGTCGAGAAATGCGGGTGAGTGCGGAGCCATGTTCCGAGGGGACGGTCACCTCCGAGAACGTAGGTCCGGCCTGTGAGGTCTGCAGGCTTGGTGCGCCACAGCAGAGGAACGGACAGCTTTGCGGGAGCGCTGGCCCAGTCGGCTTCAGGCGGAGTCAAGGCGGCCACGATCACCTGTGCACTCAGCACGCGCCCGTCCTCGAGTACAAGCTCCGCTCGGTCGTCGTAGCCGGTGACGCTTGCTGCACGGGCTTGTATGACAGAGCATCGGCCAGCCTGCTGTAGGCGGTCCAGGTCGGAGACAAGAGCTTCAGCAAGCTGGGCGCCGGGCAACCAGTTTCCAGAAACGTTCTCCAGCGCCCCGATGACCTGTAGCTTGTCGCCTACCGCGTCAGCCTCCACGATCACCGTTCGAAGATTCAGGCTGGCCGCCATCACCGCGGCCGCCACGCCGGACGGGCCGGCGCCGACCACCAGCACATCTGTCTCGTGCGGTGTGTTCATGCGTGAGCTCCCTGCGTTCCACTGATTCGGGACAAGACGATCTCGCTCGTGACCAGTTGCTCAGCGCCGATGTTTCGGGAAGCGAGCAGGAGTGCGGCGTCGTGGTAGCAGGCTCCGCCGGTGGAGGCATAAGCGTCGGTGACGATCCACGGCCGGTATCCGGCCTGGTAGGCGGCAACAGCGGAGTCGTATACGCACGCGTCCGTGTCGATGCCACACAGCACCAAGTCGGTCCAGCTAGCCTTGCGGATGGTCCGGGCTCCCTCGGGGGTAAAGACTGACGCCTGGGGCTTGTCGATGATCGCGGCGGCATTGGCAGCGAACGGAACGAGGTCAGCAACGAGTGATTGTTCTTCGGGAGTGCGCAGTCGCGTCCAACCCGTGATCGTCTCGTACGGTGACCCAGGCTCGTTGTGAACCGTGAAAGCACCACAGGAGCGTCAGCCGCCGCCAGCCCTCCACCAGCCGAACAACCGCGGGGAGAACACCACGGCTGTGCTGGTTGACGAAGCGCTACTGCATCATCAATGACCAGCAGCGCTGTCGAGCGAGGGTCCACCCAGTCCGCCTTCCACATGGCTTTCACGGATTGCTGTCTTGGAGAGCATCCTGGGCGGCGCGCAGCCGATCAGGGAGTTTACCTGTGAAGTTTCCCCGTGATCTTGGACACGTGTTCAGGTGAATCGGCCCTGCCTCGCGCCAGCCTGGCCGGACCCGCGCGGGACGTGAAGCTGTTCGTCGATCATCGTCGCCGTCTCGTGCGGAGCCGCACCGCAGCGGCGAACAAGCTGCGCTGGTTCCTTCACGAGTTCGACCCTGAACTCCCTGTTCCATCCCGTGGCTTATGGCGTTTGTGTGTGTTCGACACGCTGACCGCGGCACTCGCTGGCCATGGGGGCGCCGTCGCCGAGATTGCACGCGACCTGGTCACGGAGTGCCGTCGGCTGACCGAGCAGATCAACGCCCTGGAGGTTCGGTTGCGGAAGCTGATGGACCCGGTGACGCCATCGCCCGCGCCTTCAGCGACTACCAGGTGGACGTCCACCAGGCCGACCTGCCCGAGGGCGTTTCGCTCACCACCCTGATCGGATGACCGTCGCCTCCCGACAGGGCAGCGGGCTGATGATCTGTAAGTTTTTGTCGGTGGTGGGTCGGCAGGGTGATGTCAGTGCGGGAGGTGCCGGGTTTCTGCTCTTCAGCGTGGTGTGGTGGGGGTTTCGGGTGGTGACACGGATGCTGATTTGGGGCTGACGTTTTTGGTGATGGTGCGGGTCGG
>NZ_JBFAKH010000085.1:0-29646 GCF_040655635.1 Streptomyces sp. NPDC050388 | reverse complement strand
CTCAACTGGCGCCACTACAAGCACTTCGGCCCGCCCGCACCGTGCGTGCTGTGCGGCACCACCACCCCGCTGAGGTCCCACGCCAAAGAGCCCGTTCACAAGGTCTGCGCGGAGCTCTGGAACGCGGCACACCCCGGCGAGACGCGGTTCGTCTCCGACCTGCCCAAGGGCGGCGGGACGACCGACCACGCCTGACCTCTCCCTCCACCTGGAGGCCCCATGAGCAGCACCCAGCCCGACGTCGACCGCACCCTCGCCTACCCGGAGCCGCCGGCCTCGCCGCTCTGGCACCGCCGCGGCCCAAAGGCCCGGCCGCTCACCCCCGCCCAGCAGCGCCGCAACCGCGAGCTCCTCGACCTTGCGCAGCGCTCCCCCCGACCCCGCTCCCCCAAGACCCTGGCGGAGGCCCGCTGATGAACCCCCAGACGCACCTGGCCATAGACGGCTACGTCGACGCAATCCCGGCCCCCGGCACCGGCTGGGGCACCGCCCGCTTCGACCTGATCCACTCCCCCGCCGACGCGGACCGGATCGCCCCCGACGCCCCGGACACCGTGTACGCCTGCACCACCGGAGACCCGCGCATCGCCGACGTACTGCTGCGCGAGATCCAGCCCGGCGACCTCGTGCGCGTCACCGGCACCGTCGTTCAGCCCGACGACCTCGAGGCCCCTGCCCACTTCACCGTCGACGGCCTGGAGGTCCTCGAGGCCGCACCGGCCCCCGTGCTCTACGACCTCGTGCTGGAGCGGTTCGGCATCTATGTCGCCGTGTTCGACGCCGACCGCGACGCCGTGCCGGTGTTCACCGCCTCCGGTCGCTGGGTCGGCGAGGCCGCCAGCCCCGATGCGATCGGCGACTTGATCGAAGCCCACGAGAACGGCGGCACGCGATGACGACGGCCCTTCCCGCGCAGCGCACCGTCCTGGCGCGGTTCCCCGCCGGCCACCCCCGCGGCTCCTGGCCCGCCGACGAATACGCCGCCGCCCAGCGCGCCCAAGGCACGACGGACGCCCGGGTCGTGATGGACCTGGCGAGCGACCAGTTCCTCGTGGTCACCAACACCACCACCCAGTAGCAGCACCCCGCAGCGCCGCGCCCGGCCCTTCCCGGTTGGGCGCGGCGCTGCCCGTGTGCCCGCTCCTCACCGTCGAGCAGGAGGCTCCCTTGCCCCCGATCCGCCTGATCTCGTTCGGCTACCTGCACCTGCCCACCGGTCCGGACGGTTCCCCCGTCCCGCCCGCCGCCGACCGGATCGAAGACGTCCGCGACCGGCTCCGCGACCCGGCCGCCGCCCGCGACATCCTCGACCTGGACGGCCTCCGCCCCCGCGCCCAAGACGTAGTCCTCAACACCCCCGGCGCCCGCGAACTGCTCGCCAACCTCGCCGACTACGCGGCCCTTCCCGCCGGTCCCCGCCGTATCGCCATCGGCTGTGCAGGAGGTCGCCATCGTGCCAGCGGCCTTACGGAACTCCTTGCCCGAGCAATCCGGGACCGCGGCCGCGAGGTCGAAGTGGAGCACCTGCACGTCCATCTGCCGCGAGTCCTTAAGACGCCCACCGACCCTCGCACCGCCAACACCGAGCAGGAGACCGCCCGATGACCCGTCGCATGTTTCGACGCTGCGGCCACGCGCCCGGCGCCCTCACCCGAGAGGATCAGGCTGCCGTCGACGAATTTCGCACGCACCTCGACGCCATCGCCACCCTCCGCAACCCGGAGCCCTGGACGCCCGGCCGCTACCAAGACGTCGCCGTGAGGGTCGGGCCGTTCATCGAGCGCGCCCACATCCGTCCCGGTGACGACCACGGGCCCGACATCATTGCCGTGGCCCTGCAACACCCGGCCGGCCAGCACATGCCCTACGGCGAGCGCTACCGGAAGCTGGGCTGGCTGCGCTGCGAGACGGACAAGATCCTCGGTATGTGGGATCCGGCCTACGCACCGCTCACCCACGCCGCGGCGGGCCTGGACCTCCCGGCCGACGTCGGTATGGAACCGGCGCACTACGCCATCTACGTGGAGGCCTGGAAGCCCGACGGCAAGGGCTACACCCTGCTGCGCCTCGGCCCGTACACCCAGGCCCGGCACGCGTCCCAGGACGCCGACCTGCTCACTGCCTCACTGGAAGGACGGGAGACCACCGCCGTACCCGGCTACAGGGTGTCCGCGCGGCCCGCCCCGTTCAACGTCAGCGGCCACCAGCTGTTCACCGAACCGTACGAGGCCGACATCCTCGCGCTCCTGGCCGACGTGGTCGAAGGGGTGAGCGCGTGATCACCAAGACGTGGGCGGCCTGACACGCACGACCGAACACGGCAAAGGCCCGCACCTCCCACGCGTTCACGCGCGGGAGGTGCGGGCCTTTTTCTGTTTCAGGGCCGTCGCGATCGCCTAGGGGTCAGAAATTTCTGACCCCTGCTCCCAACTCAGCTGGTGGCGGCTTTGGTCTGCTCCGAGGCTGCGGCAACGGCACGCTTGGCGGCGGCCAGCCTCTT
This sequence comes from Streptomyces sp. NPDC050388, assembly GCF_040655635.1. NCBI lineage: Bacteria > Bacillati > Actinomycetota > Actinomycetes > Kitasatosporales > Streptomycetaceae > Streptomyces > Streptomyces sp. NPDC050388. The sequence continues at coordinate 27,146 of NZ_JBFAKH010000085.1, read as the reverse complement.
CGTGACTCGCTGCATCTCGGTCTCCAAGCGCTCCAGGTGCTCGCGCGTCACGGCCGGGTCGTCTTCCAGGGCGGCCTGGACCGCAGCAGGGGCCAGCGGCGAGTAGACACGTTCCTTGAGTGAGGTGGCTGCTCGCTCCAAGGACGTGATCGCTCCGGGCGCCGATGGCGCTGCCGGGGGGTCAGAAATTTCTGACCTCGGCTCCTGTGCAGGAATCGAAGGTGTAGTCAGGTTCTTTGCGATCGAGGCAAGCAGCGAGGCGGTAGGCCGCTTCTTGCCCTGCTCCGCTGCCTGAGCCAAGCCCTGGGTCATGACGACCTGAGCGGTCTCCAGGCCCTGGCTGGTGATCACCTCCGCCATGACCTTGCGGGCCGACGCCCGGGTCAGGTGCTGCGCGAGATCGGGCCCCAACTCACTGATCGCCCGGATACGCGCTGCGTCCTGCAACAGCTCGAACACATACTTCGGCTCGACGTCGAGCACGCCCGCAGCCCACACCGAGAAATTAGTATGGCCGGCCACCAGGTGCAGCTCGCGCTCCTGGGCGACCTCCAGCAGCACCGCCTTGTTCAGGACGGTGAAGTCCTCGGCACGCTTGCCCGCGAGGTCGATCTCGTGCAGGCGCTCGGTGACGTAGGCCAACTGCTCCTCAAGAGTGCCGACGATGTCGTCAGCGCTGAGAACCCGGCCATGAGCGAAGACGCTGGGCTCCTGACCATCGACCGTGCCCTGCTTCACGGCGTCTGACGCCGCGCGCTTCTGCAGCTCAGCCGGAACCGCCGGGTCGACAGCCGAATCCGCAGCCTTCTTCAGGCGGTTGGTACCTGCCGCGATCAGCCTGTTGCCGCTCACGCTTCCACTCCTGATGCCATGAGAATCCGGTCGTACGCGTCAGTGAGCACCTGCGCCTCTCGGCCCGGCGCATCGGTGATCGGCACGCACGCAAACCGCGTCTGCTGGCGCACCGAGTGGCGAGGGATCACCAGGTCGTCCCGGTAGAGGGAGCCGTAGGTGTCTGCCAGGTACGCCCCTATGGCGTCCTTCAGCGTGCTGCGGCCGCCCGGCACTATCGACGGGATGATCCCCACCACCCTCAGGTCCGGGTTCATGCCCAGATCCTTGACGAGCTTGATCGTGCTCAGGGCTTCTGCTGCGCCGATACGGCCGTCCTCATCCAGGGTTGCCGGGATGAGCACGTCGGTGGCTGCCACGAGAGCAGACGTCACCAGCTTTCCGCCAGCCCGGGGCGGCAGGTCCAGAATGCCGACCTTGTCGGGCCCGACTACGCCCTTCAGCCCCAGCCGTAGCCGGAACTCAAGACCGACAGCCATGTTGTCGGTCTCCCGGTTGGCGAGAGCCCGTTCCGCGGCGATGACCTGCACGCCGGACCAGGCCTTCCCAGCTTCAGCGAACGCATCTGCGGCCAGGCCAGTCTCTCCCTGTGGGTCCAGCGCCAGCAGGTCGTTCATGGAGAAGGCCGGCGCTTCATCGGCAGAAATGCCCAGCTCTGCCGTGAAGGTTCCTCGCGGATCCAGATCTCCCGCAATGACACTGAGCTTCCGCTTTCGCGCGGCCGCAACTAGGCCTGCGGACAGGGCGCTTTTGCCCACGCCGCCCTTCTCGCTGTACACAGCCAGCACTCTGCTCATGTCAGAACCTTCAGTCGATGCGCCCAACTCATGGGGGGAAGACTATCGATAGGAAGCCCGGCATCCAGGACCGACCGACGGCGGACAACACGAACGAGCACTCACGGCAGAGACTCCGCCCACGCCGTTGTCAGCTACGAGACACCAAGCCGCTCCCAACGTTGTCGACTTGGCTCGTGAGTGATCAGCTGACGATGAGCGCAGCATTCGCACGACGTCGTCAGGCATCGCCATAGACGGCTCGCATCACCTCCGTCCACTGTTCGGACCGGGCCGCCTGGCAGCCAGGGCAGCGGAGTCCGGTGACGCGCTCAGCCGTGGGGAAGTCGGACTGTGCGGAGTGGACTTGGTACACGTCCACGAGCAGCGGCGTGCGGCAGAGAGGGCAGGGCTTTCCATACCTAGTGATTGTCATGGGCGGGACTGTGCACACATCGACGGCCTACCGTCTCGGGCTGCCGCGGCGGCCCGCCTGGCGGGCGCTCCAGTAAAGGCTTGGTGATGGCCTCCCGCCCGACGGGAAGGACTTCGAATCGCGCTTTTGTGCAGGTCAGCGGCGGGGTTCCATGGCCCGATGATCAGCATGTCGGAGGTTCGCCCAGGGAACGGGTGGCGCTATCTCTTCCGCGGCGTGATGGTCGGCGACGGCCACCGCCCGGCGGGCGCGCCGCTGCGCGCCGCCCAGGACGAAGCCGGTGTCCCGCCCGGCGTCTGGAAGGGCCGGGGACTGGCCGCGGTCGGCCTCGCGGCTGGAGATGTGGTGACCGAGCGGCAGGCCGAACTGCTCCTGGGGGAAGGCCGGCACCCGGACGCCGACCGGATCGAACGTGAGCGTCTGGCGGAGGGCAAGAGCCCGGCGCAGGCCCGGCGGGCGACCGTGCTGGGCAGGCCCATCGAGCACAACCGCTCGCCCAAGACCGACAAGGCCAAGGAGCGGACGCCCTGGCTGGGCATGGACCTGGTGTTCCGGCCCCCGCCGACGGCACACATCGCGTGGGCGTTCGGGGATGACGAGACCCGCCTGGTGTTGGAGCTGTGCCAGGACATCTCCCGGGACAAGGCGCTGGCGTGGATGGAGGATGCGGTTGCGGAGATCCGCTGGAAAGGCGGCGGTAAGCATCGCGCCCGGGTCAAAGACGGGCTGATCGTCGCGGTCTTCCGGCACTACGAGTCGCGAGCTGCGGAGTCGAAGCCACTCCTTCACGATCATGCGGTGGTGTCGATCCGCGCCCGGCGGCCGGACGGGACGTGGGGGAATTTGTCGGCGGACTCAATGCTGGCCCACATCGTCGCGGCCGACACCCTCTACACCCTGTACTTCATGGAGGAGGTGTCCGCCCGGCTCGGGTGGGTGTGGGAGCCGCGCGAGGTGACGCCCGGCCGCCGGCCGGTCATGGAGATCGCGGACATCGACCAGCGGCTCATCGGCTGGCAGTCGACCCGCCGCCAGCAGATCGAGGACGCGCTGCCCGTCCTCACCGCCAAGTACGAAGAACGGCAGGGGCACCCGCCGGGGGAGCGAGCCGCCTACGCGCTGGCCTGCCAGGCCGCCGACCAGACACGCCCGCCCAAGCGCACGGTGCTGCTGTCGCTGACCGAGCTGCGCAAGCGATGGCGCGACTCAGCGATCCGGGCCTACGGCGCCGACGTCATCGACCGGCTGGCGGAGCGGGCGCGGGCGGCGGCCGCGGCGGTGTGGGCGCGGGTCCGGCCGGTGGTTGACATAGCCCTGGCGGCCGTCGACGTCGTCGCCGTGGTGTACGTGATGCGCGGCGCGTTCAAGCGCCACCATCTGCTCGCCGAAGCCCGCCGCCACCTCTCCTACGTCCTGCGCGGCTGGCCCCACCAGGTGGGCCTGGACGAACAGATCGTGCAGGCGGTCGTCGACGACTACACCCGCCCGGCCGGCCGACGGATGATGACCGCCGACCTGCGCGCCCTGTACCCCCGCGACACCGAGGACCAGGCCGTGCTGCGCCCGCTGACCCGCAAACGGACCGCCTCGCCGTACGAGCGGGCCCGCCTCGCCGCCGACGCGCTGAGGGTCCGGGCCCAGGCCGTGCGTCGCGCGGAGCGCCTGGGCTCCCGCACCCGGCCGCGCACTGTCGCCGTGCCCGCAGCCTCGAGGTCGCGCCCGCGGCCGTTCCACACCGGCCGGGAGGCCAGCCGCGCTCCGGAGCAGACGACCGACGTCGACACGGTGGAGCAGACCCGCCGGACGCTCGCCGAGGCCGCCCTCGCCAGGGTCCGGGAAGGCGCCCGGGAGCGTGCTCTCGCCCTTGGCCCCCGACCGCAGCTCGCCCCGGCGACGGCCCCGCCGCCGCACACCCAGCAGCCCGGCACCCAGCACACGCCGGGCCGGACCACAGGAGGAGTCGCGTGAGCACCCCGGAAGAACAGCCCAGCCCTGAGGAAGCCCTTGCTTGCGCCCGCGCCGCCGCGAAGAAGATGGCTGCCGCGCTCGATGAGGACCAGGAGCGAGAGCCCGATGAGCCGCTGGGGTGGCAGCCGGTCTGGAAGCGGCCCCGGAAGTCGAAGTCGAAGGCGGCGAAGAAGGCAGAGCTGCGCAAGCAGCGGCGGCGGCTCCAGGACGCTGGACGTCGCCGGTTCGTCGCCGGGCAGTCGCGCAGGCCCCGGTCCCGGCAGAACCGGATCGGCAACGCGGCCGCGCGCCGCGACGCGCGTGCTCTGTCCCGGGTGCGGCACTCCACCGCCTGGCTGTGGTGACGATGCCGGACATCGTCTACTGAGTGGAGGCCACCGAGTGGTGATGAGGCTCTCTGAATTTCCCCACCCGTGCTCGGGCCGTTACTCAGACATGCCCTTGTTCCCCACCCAGTTACAGGCTGATGCCCGGAGCTTGGCGCCGTACCCCTACCACCCGGTCGACGGCCCTTACTCAGGGGTTAGTCGCGCTGCGCGTGCAGACGCCAGGCTTCGACCCGCTCCCACTGAACGGTGCTACCAGGCACGCCAGCCTGGACCCGCACCGCGTCCAGGCCGATCGTCTCGATCACCCTGCGCATGATCTCCTGTCCCTTACCCATGGAAGGGTCCACCCAGTACGGCGAGATCCCGTACTCACCAATCATGTCCGGGTCCATGTAGGGCTCCAGGTCCAGGACGCCATGGGCGGCCCGGTACCAGTGGTCGACGTCCACGTAAGGGTCACCGCCGTATTCCACCGTCGTCATCGCAGCCCAGACCATCCAGCCGGGCCGAGCGGCCAGCTCTCGCGCCACCGACCACTCAAGCCGTCCTTCGTGCTTGCCGTCGGGTAGGCCGTTGGCGAGCAAAAGCAGCCGCTCGCGCCCGTTCCAGGCGAGCATCAGAACCACGGGGGTCAGGTCCTCCACATACCCGGACCCGACATCGTCGGGGTCCCAGGCCACCACAGTCGCGGCCTCGGCTTCCAGCACCATCCGCCATAGTTCGGCCGCCGACTTTTGGGCCAGAGATACTGTCTCGGTGTAGCCACCCTGGGGCATCTGGGCTTGGGGCAGGAATCGAGCCAGGCCCTCGGACTCCAGCTGGCTCTTGACCCGGCTCTCGATCGCCGAGGCCGAGGCGTGGTCCGGCATCAGTACGGCCCGGTAGACATCCCAGCCCTTCGCCAGGTGACCGGATATCCGGCCGGCCCGGGCCATGCCCTTCCCAACCTTCGCGGCCCGAAGGCGCCGGTGCACCATGACGTAGACGTAGGTCGGCTCGGTCAGGACGATGGACCCGCGTCTGCGGGGCTCGGGTATCACTCGGAGGTCTCCTTGCACGGGCTCCGCGCTGCGGGCGCCAGGGTGGTCGACGCGGCAAGGTTACGGACAGCGTTGAGAGAGGAGACGTAGCCGCCCCACGCCAAAGCGCTGCGACGCCCCCGAAGGATCATTGTCGCCGCTATGACCGTACCGATGCCTCAAGGCCGGATCAGGCGGCCCTGCGGCGCTGGTTGAGCCCGCAAGCTTTTCAAGAAGTCTCATCAGTGGAGCCCACCCGATGGACTCCACTGGGTGGAGCCACTGAGTGGAGCCCACCGGGTGGAGCCCATCCGATGGGCCCCACCAGAGTGGACGCCACCGAGTGGATTCCACTCTGGTGCGCACCACCCGACGATGCCCGGCACTCTCGCGCGCACTCGGTGCACCGCACCCGATGTTCCGCACCGCACCGGTGCGCGCACCGTCGACCGACCCCTTGACCAGGTCGGCCTGGCGCGCGTCGGCCCCCTTGACCAGGTGCACCGCCCGGCACGTTTCTCCTTGCCACAGCACGTTCGGGCTGGCGGTCAGGCCGGGGTCAAGGGGGTGTGTGATAGAGGGACCGCCCGCCGCTGAGACGCACCTGGTGCGGTGCGGTGGTGCGCATCCGATGCGTGCGGTGCGCACTACGCGATGGTCAGGCGCACTGGGTGCGCATCGGCCGGTGCGGGGTGCGCATCGAGGGCCTGGCCCACGCCGATGGCCTCCAGCTGGCGCAGGACGTCGGCGACGTCCTCGTGGTCCTCGGTGAGGATCTCCTTCGCGAAGCCGATGATGGCTTCAGCGATGCCCTTCGCCGTGCTGGGGCAGGACTGCTCCCAGGTGCGCAGGGTGGTGACGAAGACGCGTCCGAGGGCTTCCAGGGCGAAGGTGTCCTCGCACGGTTCGCCTGCGTCCCGGTCAGGCAGCGCGGTGACCGAGACGATGATCCGCTCGGCGACGTCGACGAGCAGTTCGGGCATCCGGGGCTCGGCGCTGGCGAACTCGCAGGCGGCTTCGACGTCGCCGGCCTGGATGGCCCGGAGGTAGGCGAAGGCGCTGATGGCCGCGTCCGGGGTCATCGGAGCGAGCGGCACGGTGGGCTTCTGGAACATGGACGGCTCCTCACGTACGGGCCGCCCCGCTGATCGCGGCGGCCTCGGAACCGATGCTCGGTACGCGGGCCTGTGGACAGAGTCCGCGCACCGACGGTGAGTGGACTCGCCTGGCTGGCGCTCGCGTTGCTTCCTTGTCCAGGTCCGCTACCTGCGACATTCCGCCCATTCCGGCAGGGAGAAATCTCCGTCCCGCGACACTGCGCGACGGCTCGGGGAAAAGCCGCTGCCGACTGGGGCGTGCCGCTGGGAGACTGCGGGGATGACCACGCAGCGGCTGCCGTTCCCGGTCCCGGACGAACGCGCCCACCTCTTTGTCGACAGCTACGCCGACATGCACGACCTCGTTGAGGACCTGGTCGTGCCCGCCGGCGCGCCCGAGGCCGCGGCGACCGTCCTGCGGACGGCCCGCGAGCTGCTGCGCCAGTCGTACTACTGCTACGAGTTCTCCACCGTGGCGGTCATGCACTCCCTGATCGCGGTGGAGATCGTGTTGCGCGACCGCATCCCGGACGCGGGCACCAAGCCGCTGTTCCAGCTCATCAAGCAGGGTGCCGACGCGGGCGTCCTGACGACCCGGCAGGCGGAGCACCTCGACTACGGCCGGAAGATCCGCAACGGCATGGCGCACGGCCAGACCACGCACGCGGCGATGCCGCCGGCCATGGCGGCGGAGATGGTGACGACCTCGTTCGCGATCGTCTCCGAGCTCTGCGCCGCGCCCGCCTGACGATCACGGATCGGTAACGGCGCTCAGAGGAACGTCACACCGTCGACTTTCACCACACCTCTAGCAGGTGACGGGGGGACTCCATCCGGACCCCCGCGCCACCTGCGTGAGGAGCCTGATCATGACGTACACCAGCAGCGCCCGACAGCCCGAACCGGAACCGCGCCTGACCCGGTCAAGGGGTGCTGAAAGCCCTCCGGGCGGCCCGGAAAGAAGTGCCGTGAACGGTGCCGCGAACGATTCCAACGTCGTGCCCATCACCGCAGCTCACACCGACCGACAAGGGTCCTCCCGCCACGCTGACACCTCTCTCCCCTCCCCTGAGACGTCGACGAAGGAGAAGAAGCCCACTCCGGCCAGGAAGGTACGAGCCGATGCGCTGCGGATGCTGGGGTGCGTGCGGATAGCCACGGTGCGGCAGATGGCACAGGTGAGCACGGCGGAGGATGCCGACGGCCGGTCGTACGTGCGCAGGGCGATGAAGAAGCTGGCGGAACTGGGACTGGCGGAGACGAACGGCAAGGACGGAAGGCACCCGATCTGGAACCTGACCCCGGCGGGACAGAAGGCGCTGGCCGAAGGCAACGAGCTGCCTCCCCGCCCGAAGGCCGGCACCGGGGCGAAGGCCGTGAAGGCCGGGTTCGGTCCGCACGGCGTCGCGGTGACGGACATGATCCTCGCCTACGGCGGCCGCAAGCACCTGACCGACTGGCAGGTGGAGGTCAACCACGCCATCAAGGAGACCGGCCTGAGCTTCAACACCGACGCCGTCCTCGCCCTGCCGACCAAGACCAGCGAGGTGCGCCTCTTCGAGCTCGACAACGGCACCATGTCCCAGGCCCGCCTCGCCAAGGAGGTCTGGGACTACGAGCACTACGCCGGACACCGCGTCTGGGAAGGCGCCCGCGGCACGATCGGCGGAACGTACCCGTTCTGGCAGCGCCACCGCTACACCCGCTCCCAGACCTTCCCGCGGCTGCACGTCGTCCTGGCGGGCAAGGAGGAGCACCTGCTCGACAACCGCCTCCAGGCGCTCGCCGCCGACGTGAAGGGCATCACCGTCGCGGTCTGGGTGAACACCCTGCCCCGGCTCCAGCGCGGCGAGCCCTGGTACGAGATCGGCGTCGACGACCCGGACCGGCGCCGCCGGCGCTACCCCGAGCCCCTCGGCCGCTGAACGCAGCAGCCCCTAGTAAGCGACCCGCCGGAGACAAGCTACTTCCGGCGGGTGTGCCGCCCGCATGCAAAACAGCGCACCGGTGGTCACAGACGCTTCGAGGATGCGGGCGGCACACCCAATTCCGGGTCGCCGGGTTCACCGAAGAAGCGGGCGTCCCACGCGATCAGCTTGTCTCGCAGGCGGGCGAACTCACCAGCCAGCTCCCAGACGTCCTCGCTGGACACCAGGCCGATCTCCGGGCGGTTGAGCCCCTTCGTTCCCTTGACGGTCCGCCACCCATAGACCTCGTGGTCGTACACCCAGCAGCTGTGGATGTAGCGGTTGCGTTCCTCGAAGCTGGCGGTGCACAGATCCAGGTCGTGCAGCAACGCGGAGCGCGCCTGGGGAGGCACCCGATCTTCGGGGATCGTGGCCAACCGGGCCTTGGCTTTGTCGATGAAGTGCGAGACGGGGACGCTGGGCTTGTCCGTGTAGGGCCGCTCGACGCCACCGAGGTGAGCGTAGAGGCCGTACAAGATGTACTCGGTCTCGGCAGCGCGCTGCACGAGCACGCCCAGACCAAGGGTCAGAGCTGCTTGCTCTTCGCTCATCCCTTCCAGCAGTTCGGCTGTGCCGGGAGCAATCTGCGGCGTCCTGGGCTCCGGGGCGTCGGCGGGATGCGGGATGGTCATGTGAGATCTCTCGGCGCTGTTGATCGGTGTGGATAGCCAGACTGCCGTCGGCGCCGAAGGGTTGTAGGGAGAAGCTGGAGATCCCTGGAAGGTGTTATTGGGCGTTGATGCGGGATGGACAATCCGTTCAGACCTGCTGAAGGATGCGCTGTCATGGCGGATCACGTACTTCTGGAAGCCGGGGACGACCTGGTGCGTCAGCTCTCGCACGAGCGAGAGGCCGTCAAGGCTGTCTTGGAACTGGTGTGGAACTCCCTCGATGCCGACGCCACCGAGGTCGACGTGGCCATTCAGCGATCCGGCACCACAGGCGTGGACAAGATCGTCGTTGCGGACAACGGCGACGGCATCACCCCGGAGAAGGCACGAACTGCCTTCAAACAGGTCGGCAACTCCGACAAGCGGGTGGGCGGCACGACTGACCGGCTTCAGCGCCCGCTCCACGGAAAGGCCGGCCGCGGACGCCTGCGGGCCTTTGCACTGGGCGATGCAACACGCTGGACGAGCACGGCCCGCGCACTGGACGGCCGCCTGATGCGCACCACGATCGAATCGGAGATCAGCCGGCGCACGACATGGCGCATCGACTCGCAGCCAGCACCCGATACGGACCGCACAGGAACAAAGGTTGAGCTCTGGGGAAAGCAGGCCAGCCACCTCAACAGGCTCCTGGAGCCGAAAGCCGCCACCCAGATCACGGCGGCTCTCGCGCCCTACCTGCTGACCTGGACCGACGTCCGGGTCACCTACGACGGCCAGCGCATCGACCCGCGCACCCAAATCCAGGACGAAGAGTCCGAGGACCTCACCTTCGACTACGAGGGGCAGCCCCATCCCTTCACCATCCGTCTGATCCACTGGCGCACCGGCACCGAACGCACCATCGCCCTGTGCGACGCTGCGAGCGCCCCGGTGGAGAGCATCGATGTCTCCACCGAGCACGCCGACTTCTCCTACACCGCCTACGTGCTGTGGGAGCCTATGCCCCGGCACCGCAACGAGATCCCCTTGATTATGCTGGGCGGCGACACACCCCTGGCCCCCCTGCTGCGGACTGCCCGCGATTGGATCGGCGCCCGACTCGAAGAACGCCGCCGGCGCCAGCGCCGCCAGCTCGTAGAGCGGTGGATAGAAGAAGGCGTCTACCCCTATCCTCGCCGGGCCGAAGGTGACCAAGCCCGCGCCGAACAGGCGACATTCGACCTGGTCGCCACCTCCATCAACCGCCACATCACAGGCGACAAGACGAAGAAGCGGCTCACGCTGTCACTGCTGCAGAACTCCCTCCGCCACAACCCCGACGAGATGGTGGAGATCCTGGAGAAGGTGCTGAGCCTGAGCGGTGACGACGTCAGCCACCTGCACGGCCTCCTCCAGCAGACCAGCCTGTCCAACATCATCCGGGCATCGTCCATCGTCACCTCACGACTACAGTTCCTGACCGCCCTCGAGCACCTGGTGTTCGACGTGGACACCTACGGGGCAGTCAAGGAACGCGACCACCTCCACAAGATCCTCGAACGCGAGCTGTGGGTATTCGGCGAAGAGTTCAACATGATGCGCAGCAGCGAGATCGGCCTGACCCGCATGCTGGAACACCACCGGCGCGCTGTCGGCTGGGGCCCGACTCCGGACGGGCCAGTCCGCGCGGTCGACGGCGGCACCAGACGAGTCGACCTCATGCTCTCCGCCGAAAGTCACGAGCACGACCGCGTCCGGCACCTCGTGATCGAGCTCAAGGCGCCCTCCGTCGACGCAGACCGTGACCAGGCCAACCAGGTCGACGACTACATGCAAGCCGTCCTCAAAGAACCGCGCTTCGCCAACGTCGAAACCACCTGGGACTTCTACCTCGTGGTCCGTTCGATCAAGGACAGGCTCAAGCCCGCCCTCCGTCAAGCCAACCAGCCAGAGGGCCTGTACAGCGAACCCACCCAATACGAGCACGCACGAGTCCGGGTCTGGGTGCGCACATGGTCGGAGATCTTGCGAGAAGCCAAGCAGCGGCTGGAGTTCGTCAAGAACGGCATGGATCACAACCCCTCCTTGGAACAGGCCCTCGCCTACCTCCGGCACCGCCACGGCGACCTCATCCCTGACCAGCTGCGTCAGGCGACTCCGGTCCCCGCGCCACGCACTGGGACAGCCCGCAATCCCGCTGTCTAACTCGGCTGAGGAGCACGCCCGAGTCGTCATGGTTGGGGCCGACCACGAACCCCGACCACATCTTCGTCCCCGCCACGCGCATCCCCGACCACGGCTGGTCGGACGGGCGGCGGCCTGTCCGAGATGACAATGAATTCGCACAAGCGATCCAATGCCGGTATGGACGCCACCGACTTCCCCGACGACCTGGTGCAGACGCAAGCCGCCTGGAACGCCACCTACCAAGCGCTCGCCGCCCACCACCGCCGTGACACCACCACCCTGCGTCGCCGCCTGCTGCGCCTGTCCGTACGGCTGTGGTGGCACCCGTATTGGGACACCGCCCGCTCGGTGTCGGCGGCGCGCACCGAGCTGCGGCAGCTGGCCCGCACCCGGGGGCAGCGAGGGCGGCATGAAGGCCCGCTCGGGAGCCGCCAGGAGCCGGGCTGCGACAAGGGTTGCGCCTACTGTTGCGCGGCCCGGTAGCACCCTCCCGTGTTCGTGCAGGTCAACACGCGGTCTCTGCGTGGTCGGCCCGCTGACATCCCCATTGCGGCCGCTTTCGCCCGTGTCCCTTGGCTGGAGTGAAGGAGAAGGGACGGGCGGGATGGGCGGCGTGGCCGGGGGTCGGGGCGTTGCTCAGTTGGTTGCGCGTCGGCTGGGGCCTCCGCGCCGGGCTGCCGCCCTGGCCACCACCGGAGCTGACGACCGCATCATGCTCGGCAGCGGCCTGGCCGGCCGGACCGGTGCGTGAGGAGGCAGGGCTGGGGCCCGCTACTTCTTCTTCTCCAACAGCTTGGCCGTGCTCACGCGGTCCGCGTCGATGAAGGGGTTGGCGGTTACGTCGAGGCCGAAGAGTGCGTAGATGTGGCGCAGCGCTTCGTAGGCGTCGCGTTCCGGGTCGCCCAGGGCCTTCCAGCTGTGGTTCCAGTCGTCGCTCGTGGCCAACTGGGGGGCGCCCCAGAACGGGAAGGCCGGGTCGTCACCGGAAGCGAGCGCACGTCCGGGCGGCCGGGTGAAGTCTGCGGCGACGATCCGGTGCGTCCATACGCCGTCGACCAGCGGCAGGACGTGCTGGTCGACCAGCCGGAAATACTCCAGCGTGATCTCGGTCAGCACGAACACGCTGATCCTGCGCGCCCCGCCGCCGTCGTTGTAGCGCTCCATCGCCCAGCCGAGCATCTCTGCCGTCGCCGACGCGGCCCCGGTGACCGCGCCGTCCGACTCGACCAGCAGACCGCGACGGGGAGCGTCGGTCAGCAGGAAGCCGCCCTCACGAGATTCCGGACGCTTGTATGCCGAGGACCAGTTGAAGGCGTGCGCCCCCCGGAGTGTGTCCTGGTTGCTCAGGACGTCCCGTAGGCCGCCGTCGGCGTACATGCCCGGGACAAGGCCGCGTGGACGATCGGGGATGCTTTGGAAGAAGAGCACCGGCGTCTCCTCCATCCCCAGGTCGGCGCGCAGGACCTCCCGGGCCTCCCCCCGGTCTGCGGCCGGCGCGGGCACGGCGGCATGGGCCCCGCGCCGCGCGCGTAGGCCGTCGTTCAGGAGCCGGTACACCTCGTCCTGCGGAAGAAAGGCCGTGGTGTCGCCGTTGCGGATCGGGACCGTCCAGCTGTTCTTGATGAACTGGCCATTGTCGGTGATGCCCCGGGTGACCATCGCCCAGCGGTCGGCCTCGGGCAGTGCCGGTACCTCGATCACGAAGTAGTGCCCGGACACCTCTGGATCACCCTCGGGGTGGTCGTACCAGAAGAACTTCACCTTGAGCAGCGGGCGTACGTACTCCGTGATGACGTCCTTGTACTTCGTGCTGTCGACCAGCTTCTTGTCGAAGGGCGTCGCCTTCTCCGCGACCTCGTAGAGCTCAGTCTGCTTCTTCTTCGCCTTGAAGCCGCACACGAGCAGCCCGCCGCCGGCGTTCGAAAACGCGGCGACGTCCTTGGCGAGCTCGAACTTGCCCCTGTCGGTGCTCAGGTCGTACGGCCCTTCGGGCGGGACGCTCTTGAAGTCGACCCACTCACTCTCCGGTGTACCCACGATCTCGTACGGCTGCTGTGCGGCGAGATAGGAGACGAGCTGAACCATGCTGTCGGCGGCCATGCCGCCGGAGCCTACGCGCATGAGGGCGTCGCCCGCATGGAGTAACGCGGCGCGCCGACCTGCGACATCTGTCCCTTGGCTGGAGTGAAGGAGAAGGGACAGGGCGGGATGGGCGGCGCGGACGCAGCCTGGGCGTGCTCGCCGATGCTGCGCGTCGGTGCCGGAGCCGCGCCCGGCTGTCATCCCTGCTCCGGCTCCTGGTACTTGCGCCGTATCGCGCTGGCAGCCCCGGCCTCGGTGCCGAGGTGGGGGCTGCCAGCAGCGGTGTACGGCGAGCTCAGCGGGGGCGCTGGGTCACTGGTGCTGGCGGCGCCGCGGAGGATGCCGTAGCCCGCCGTACGGGCGAGAGCGCGCAGGCGACGGTGGCGGCCGTCGTCCAGGAGCTGCCGCCTCTGGTCCCGGATCCGGGACCAGAGGCGGCGTGCCTGATCACCCCCCGAAGGACTTCCGGAGCTGACCACTTAGCGATCAGACGGCTCCAAAATGTCGATGAGAACTGGCAACGCTGGGCAGCCGCTGGTGAGCTTGGCGTGCCAACTGCGGTAGCTGCCGGTGCGCGTGCGATCCGGGTTCAGGCGCCGGAGAAAAGATCGCTCACTGGCGATGACTTTGCTCCGGAGCAAGAGTCTCCTTCGGGAACGCCCCTGCCGGACGTCCACTGTTCGGGCCGGGGACAACGCAGATCACGATCCTTGGCAGGAGTCCAGCCCATATGACTGATCCGGCACTGACAGCAGACCGCCATCGCGAGACCGGGCTCTGGTCCTTGATCCGCACCGAGCGAGCGGCGCTGGCGGCCGATCTCGCAGATCTGACGGACGAGCAGTGGGCAACACCGTCGCTCTGCGCCGGCTTGACGGTGCGTGAGGTGCTGGCGCACCTGACCGCGGGCGCGAGCCTCAACGCCGTGAGCTGGCTGGCGGGTGTGATCCGCTGCCGGTTCGACTTCGACAAGCAGGTGGCCATGCGGCTGGCCGAGCAGCTCGGCGCGACCCCGGGCGAGACCCTTGAACGTTTCCGGCGCATTGTCCCGAGCACGACCAAGCCTCCCTTGCCCGCCATCGCCATGCTGGGCGAGACGATCGTGCACGGAGAAGACATCCGGCGCCCACTGGGCATCCGCCGCGACTATCCGATCGGGGTCGTCATAGAGACGGCCGAGTACTACCAGGGCTCAGACCTCGTGGTCGTTGCCAAGGGACGCATCGGTGGCCTGAGACTTGTAGCGGATGACGGCCCGTTCACGACCGGGTCCGGGCCTCTCGTGTCCGGCCGCACCTTGTCCCTGGTAATGGCCATGACCGGGCGCGCGACGTACTGCGACGATCTCGAAGGTGACGGTGTGGAACTCCTCCGCAGTCGCTGCGGGACAGCGTGACACGATGTCGTGGCATCCAGCCCGGCTTCGGACCAGTGGCCGACGTGATCTGGGGCTGACCCGATGTGAATGGTCATTGTCGTCCCGAAGCCGGGATCGGAAGGACCCGCCCCTCCACACAGGGCTACGATCACGCCCTGACCGGTGACGACACCATGGAGGGCACGGCGGTGGACACGGCTGGACTGCCGGACCGGATAGGCCCCTACCGGCCGCTGCGACGCCTCGGGGCCGGCGGCATGGGCACGGTCTACTTCGCGCATCCACCGGGCGAGACGCCCGTGGCGGTGAAGGTGCTCCACCCGGAGTTCGCGGTGGACGCGGTGCACCGCCGCCGGTTCGCCCGCGAGGTCGCCACCCTGACCAAGATCTCCGGCCCGTACCTGCTCGAGCTGACCGCCGCCGACGCGCAGGCCGACCGGCCCTGGCTGGCCACCCCCTACGTCGCGGGCAGCACCCTGGCCGAGCACGTCCAAGCCCACGGACCCCTCACCGGAGCCTCCCTGGCGACGTTCGCCGCGGCCACCGCGCACGCACTGACCTGCATCCACCGCGCCGGTGTCGCCCACCGCGACCTTAAGCCCACGAACGTGATCCTGGCCGCCGACGGCCCTCGCGTGGTGGACTTCGGCATCGCACACCACTTGGACGCCACCGCCGTGACCGCGACCCGCATGACCACCGGGACACCCGGCTGGATGGCCCCCGAACAGCTGGAGCGTGCCACCACCACAACCGCCTCGGACCTGTTCGCCTGGGGACTGCTGACCGCTTACGCCGCCACCGGCCGGCACCCCTTCGGGGCACCGATCGGGATCGAGTACCGCATCGTCGCCGCCGAACCCGAACTCGACGGCGTACCCGCCCAGCTGGCCGACCTGGTGGCCGCGGCCCTGGCCAAGGACCCGGCCGCACGGCCCCCGGCCGCCGAACTCGCCTCCCGGACTGCTGCCCTCAACGGACCCGCCGGTGCTGCGGCCTTCCCCACCCTCACCGACGCCCGCACCACCCTTCTCCCCGCGCTGCCCGCCACCTTGTGGGCACCACCCACCGCAGTATCCGAGCCCGCCCCCGACATCTCCAGCGCCCCCACCGCCATCGTCACCGCTGCTGCCCCGGCCGCGACGGATCCCCGGGCCCGGCTCCTGGCTGCCCTGGAGGAGATCGGCACACTGAAGGAGGAAGCCACCCGCACCAGCGAGCGGCTGGCAAGAAGCCTCACAACCCGCGACAGCGGTCGCTCCGAGGCGACGGCCCTGAGATCGTTCATCGGACTGCATACTTCCACCGCTCGTCTGGCCGCCATGTACCTGAACTTCGGCGACGACGCGCAAAGCGCAGATGCTCTGCATGAGCTGCTCCAGAACGCCCCCCACAGGGCCGTCGAAGCGATCACCTACTTCCGCGGTCCAGGTGCCTCCGTACTGGAGCGAACTGGTTATCAGGGCAACGCGCTCGACCTCGCCCACCGGCTGGTCAGCATCACCCACGACGCCTTGCCAGTGATCGCCGATCACATCGCCCGCCACGACCCCGACTTCCCAGAGCTGCCCGATGCCCTCCGTCGAACGTGGCAGAACGCCGCCAACGCTGCACGACGATCCACCGCTGCCCCGCAGCAACCAGCCACTGCCCCGCCATGCCCTGCCGCCAGCCGCCGGAGGATGCGCTGGTGGCGCGCTTGAGGCCCTCCTCCACGGACCGCTGCCGGAGCACTGCGCCCATGACGTCCGGCCACCCCGGCACCGGAATCCGGCAGCGGACCACCGTCACCGAACTCGCTCCTGTCGATCTTGAGATCTTCGCCGGCCCCGACCTGTGACGTACCCACCTGCCGACCGCGGACTTCGTGAGATGCGATGTGTCGGGTTCGTGTCAGTGAAGTGGTCGGCAGTCGCCGGCGGCTGCTTTCCGCCGTCTTTTCGCTGGTCATGGTGGGGGCGGGTGACGGTCCGCTGCTGGCATGAGGGTGACGTGGGCAGCGGGGCTCACTGTCACGACGCGGTATGTCCCGTGGTGCACTGACGCGAGGCCGGGATGTCGCACGCCGGGCCTTCGTGGGTTCGTCAGTCGACGAGGTAGTGGGCTTCGATGTAGGCGACGGTGGAGTCATACGGCTCCCCCACCGGCTTCAGCGTGTACCGGCGGAAGACCGCGGCGGTGGCGCGGCGGACGCCGCGGTTGCGGGCGTCGGCGTTGTCCCAGGAGCGGGTGAGGGTGTGGGTGACGACCTGGTCGATCTCCTCGGCCAGGTTCCTCTCTGTGGCGGTGAGGCCGGGCGGTGCGTGGTCGTGGATGATCCGGGACAGGACGCCCACGTGGTCGTCGTCCAGCACGACGACGGCTTGATCGGGGTGCTTCTGGGCGTCCACGATGGGGCGGGCGACCCAAGTGCTTCGGCCAGGAACTCCAGGGCGTCCTGGGCGTTTTGGATGATCCGGTCCCGCAGCAGTTTGATCCGCTCGGCGAGGGCGGTGTACTTCGCGGAAGCCGGGTCGACGCCGTTGTCGAGGGCGGCCTTGATGTGGTCCAGGATCTTCGCCGCCGTCGGCGGCCTCTTGTCCTGGTCGTCGCCCGTGGCGGGCTTGGGGCGGACGAGGGCCAGCAGCTCCTTGAGGATGGCGATGCCCTGGGCGTCCAGGACGAGGGGTTCCTCCTGGGAGGCGACCACGGAGAAGGAGTGGACGTGGGCGTTGATGATCTCCAGGACCATCGGTCCCAGCTCGGCCAGCCGTTCCTTCCGCTCCTCGTCGGAGGACTTCTTGAACAGGGTCGTGTACACGGACCCGAACAGGCCGAAGCCGTCCCGGTACTTGGCGACCCGCTTGTCGGTGTTGATGAGCGGATACAGGCGGGCCAGGAGCCGGTAGTCCCTGGTTGAACACTGCGGCGGCATCGGGGTGGGCGTCCAGGAAGACGTTGATGGCGCGCACGGACTCGTAGCCGTGGACCGTGAGGTCCAGGCCGTCCACGTCCGCGAGGAGGTCTTCGATGCGGGCGAAGGTGGTGCGGAACTCGGCGACCAGCTCGGACAGGTCGGTGACGAACCCGCCGCCCTTGCCGGCCCCCGCCGCAGTGGGGTCGGCGACGACGTCCGCGAGGCCACCCGAGTCCTTCAGGCCTTCGAGCACCATCCTTACCGGCGCCATCACCGTGACCACGGCTGACCAGCTCGCCGCCATCGCCGACCGCGCGCTGAACCCATGAACCCGCACCCGGAACCGAGGAGTTATTTTTCGACAGCTCCCTGGCGGCAGACCCGCTGGCAGCGTCACCACAAGCATCATCGCTGTCAGCCGGGCATCGACTGCAGTCTGCTGCTGCGCGGGTCTACTCGTCGGTGATACGGCTGCCGAACGCGCGACCGAAGTTGTGCGATACGTCGCTGTTAGGATGCGCCCCGAGGCGCCATGGGAAGGCCTCAAGGGAGAGATCACATCAACGCTCCATCCTCCGAGCGGTTTTTGATGCTGGGTTAGGGAGAGGGGTGAGTTGTGAGCATGATTGACCCGGAGAGTCTGCCAGTTCGTGGTGCTCAGCTCCGCGTTGACGGCGAGATGGTCACCGTCATCGCCGCTGCACCTACCGACGACGGCGCTGACCTGGTTGTTCGCGGCGGTGACGGCACGCTCGCCGACATTGCGCTGAGCTTTGATGAGCTGCGCGCGGCTGCCGTGCCTGTCAACGACGCCCAGGGCGACCCCGGTCGGGCACTGGCCGCGTTATGGGGACGGTGGATGCAGTACGCCGTCCCCCGTATTCGGTCCGCGGTGCTTGCTACGCGCCCGCTGCGGCCGTATGCGCACCAGGACGAGGCCGTCTTCAGCCACATGCTTGCCCAGCCACGTCTGCGGTTCCTGCTTGCTGACGAGCCGGGCACCGGCAAGACGATCATGACGGGCATGTACATAGCCGAGGGCACCCGACGAGGTCTGGTGCCCGGCAGGACAGTGATCATTGTGCCCGCGCACTTGGTGGAGAAGTGGAAGCGGGACCTGCGCCGCTACTTCGCGATCGAGGCGGCCACGATCACCCCGGAGGTCGCGCGGGACCCTCGTGACCTTGATCCGCGCGTCAGCGTATGGGTCGTGAGCGTGGATCTGTACACCTACAACCCGGACGTCCGGCGCAAGATCTCCGGGGCCCGAGCATCGTGGTCGCTCACCGTCTTCGACGAGGCGCACCGGCTGACCCCCACCTCCCAGTACCTCGGCGCCGCGCGGGAGGTGGCGAACCGCACCCACCACCTCCTGCTGCTCACTGCCACGCCGCACCGCGGCAAGGAGCACTACTTCCGTGGTCTGCTCAGCCTCCTCGACCCCACGCTGTACCCGTGGGACTCGCGGCAGACCGAATACCCCAACGCACTGAGGCCCTCGACGCTGTCCTTCCTGCGCAGGATGAAGGAGGAGCTGAAGGACTTCGATGGGGAGCCGCTCTTCCCGCCACGCTACGCCGAGACCGTGACCATCGACCTCAGCGGCTCCGAGCTGGCCGCGTACACCGCGGTCATGGACTACGTCGATGGCTACTACGGCGAGAATGCGACCCTGGCCCGCTCCATCTACGGCAAGCGCGCTGCCTCCTCGCTGGTGGCCGCCGCCGCCACGATCAAGCGACGCCACGAGGCACTCAAGGGGCCGGCCTTCCTGCGGATCGGCGGCCCCGTGCCCGATGAGTTCACGCGGGGAGACGGGTCGGTCGACCTGGCCGTCGAGGACGACGAGGCCTGGAAGCGTGCCGAGGGCGTCGTCGTCACCGCACGCAGCCGCAACAAAAGCGAAGAGCTCACGGCGATCGACGGGGTCATCGCAGCCATCCGACAGGCCACAGCCTCAAGCCCGTCCACCAAGTGGTTACGCCTGGAGAAGCTCCTCGCTCACCACAGCATCGCGCCCGGACAGGGCCAACTGCTGGTCTTCACCGAGTTCGCCGACACCGCCCGCTGGCTCGCCGGCCGATTCACCCACGCCGGGTACAGCGTCGAGACCCTCGAGGGCGCAGTCCGGCACCACGAGCGCGACCAACTCCAGCAGCGCTTCCTCGCCGGCGGATTCCAGATCCTCGTCTCCACCGATGCCGGCGGCGAGGGGATCGACTTGCAGTCCGCGCACGTCATGATCAACTGGGACATCCCGTGGTCCCTGGTCCGCCTCGAACAGCGCATGGGCCGACTGCACCGCATCGGCCAGACCAAGCCGGTGCACATCTACCACCTCGTCGCCCCCCAGACCCGCGAGGGCCGGGTCCAAGAGGTCATGCTCGGTAACCTCGAGGCCGCAGGCCAAGCACTCGGCGGAAGAATCTTCGACCTGCTCGACGCGGCCGCCGCCCGCGCTGGTTTCGACTACACCCGCGCGCTCGTCGACGCTCAAGCCGGGCAGGCCGTCACCGTCCCCGACACAGCCGAGCTGCTGTCCAAAGCCCGGGAACTGGTCAACGACGAGGACCGGCTCCACACCCCCGCCAACACCGAGGCCGCGCTTGACCGGTTCCGCCGTGACCGCCTCGAGGCGATCAACCCCGTCATCGTCGACGGCTTCGTCGACCAACTCGCCCGCGCCGAGCAGTGGCGCCTCGGCCCGGGCCCGGCCAAGGGCATACGCCGCGTCACCTCAACCCGGCTGTTACCCCCGGCACTCGGCGGCGAACACGACGCGCTGATAGCCGCCGACGGCGCCTCCGTCCGACAGGCCATCAACGACGGTGCCCAAGGACTGGACGACGCCGTCGTCCTTGGCCCCACCGAAGAATCGTTCGCCGAACTGATCGACCTCGCGCTGCGCACCGGCGAGAGCGAACTCATCCGCGGCACCATCCTCACCGACCCCGCCTCACTGACGAACTACACCCTCCTGGTCTACGACGCCGAGGTCGAGGTACACGACGGCATCCGCCGCCAGCGCCGCAAGTCCCCAATCCTCATCCGGTACTCGGGCGCCGGCGCATTCGAGACCGCCTGGGAATCCCTCATGCTGCTCAGGCCGACCGGCACGGGCCACACCGCGCCACCCCTGTCGCCGGCGCTGCGGCACGACAGCGAGCTGGAAGCCCGCGCAGCACTCACACGTGAGGTCACACGCGCCCGCGCGGAGCAGGAGACGTGGGTCGACAAGGCCCGCCGACAACTCGACCAGGTCGAGTACCGCTACATGGACGAACTCGAAGAGCTGCCCGCCGCTGAACGACGCGAGCGAATGGCCCGCTTCGAGGAACTCAAGCGCCACCGTCTCGCCCAGCTCGACGACATCAGCAAGGTCGGACAGAGCGCTCCCCGCCTGATCGGCTGGACACACGTGGCCGGCGAGGCCCGCGCCGACCAGCTCGGCTACGACCCCGACAGCGAAGCAATCGCCGTGGCCACCGTCCTGGCCGAGCTCGACCGGCTCGGCTTCGACGTGGACGACCGCCAGACCGCCGGCGTCGGCTACGACCTGCTCGCCCGGCACCGCACCACCCGGGAGCAGCGCCTCATCGAGGTCAAGGGCGTCCAGGCCGGCCTGGAACCCGTGTGGCTGGAGCAGCACGAGTGGGCCCAGGCACAGCAACGTGGCCAGGACTACTGGCTCTACGTCGTCGTCGACTGCGCCACGTCCCCGACAGTCCTCATCCGGGCCCAGGACCCGGCAGGACTGCTGGCCGCCGGCCCTCGGCGCATCGAGCGGTTCAAGATCAAGGTTGCCGACCTGCGTCGGCTGATGGGAGAGCAGCGGTGACCACCACCGACCAGGCACCGACGGCTAACACGGCAGCTACTGGTACCACCGTCACTGATGTGCGCAGCCGTCTGATCGACCACTGGTTCCCCTGCTCCTCGGTCGATGACGCCGTCGGTACTCCGGCCGGATCCGGCCGCAGCGAAAAGGCGCTCTTCACCTGGTTCGCCTCCCGCCCCATCGCTCAGGCTCGTGCGGCCGTACTTACAGCGCTACTGCCTGACCAGACGATTCACCGTGACGATGTGCGTGCCGCGATCGAGCGCGGAGACCTCGCAGCGCAGCAGCGCCTCCGCCAGGCGGTCGCCGCGCAGTACTCGGCCAATCGCCCTGTTGTCCTTGACATGTTCAGTGGACGCGGCATCATCCCGCTCGAAGCCGCGCGCCTCGGTGTCACTGCCGTCGGCACGGATCTCAGCCCAGTGGCTACCTTGGCCGGTCGTCTGTTGGCCGACTACCCGCTGCGGGACTGGTCGGCGGAGCCGGATCTGCCCTTCGGGGCGCCTTCGACCGATGAGGGGCTGTTCGACCCGGACGAGCCTCGTCTGCTCAAGGACGTACGTTTGGTGCTGGCCGAGGTTGGGGCACGGGTTGCGTCGGCCGTATCTCCGCTCTATCCACGGAGCAGCAACGGCGCCTTCCCCTGGGCCTACCTGTGGGCGGTCACCATCCCCTGCGACAACTGCAAGCGCCGCTTTCCCCTGATCGGCTCCCTCGTCCTCCGACACCCGTATCGGCGCACGGAAGATCACGGGCAGGCGCTGCGGCTGGTCATCGAACAGGACACATGGCGAACCGAGGTCATTGAGGGACCACCGATCCAGGAGCCAACCTTCGCGGCAGCTTCCGGCAAGAAGGGGAAGAGCGCACGGTGCCCATTCCCCACCTGTGGTCACGTGCACACCCTCGAGTCCGTGAAGAGCATGGGGCATGCAGGACAATACCGCGATGCTCTCCTCGCCGTGGGCGAGGAGCTCGAGGGGCCCCGCAAGATCTTCAGGGTACCGACCGAACAGGAGAGCAGCGTCGCCATATCGGTGGACCTGTCTTCCTTGCCGCCGCTGGCCGACCTCCACGCCGTACCCGATGAGGTCATCCCCGCGGGGAATCAGGACACCGTAAGGGCCAGCGCATACGGCTACCGCACTTACGGGGACCTGATGAACGCGCGGCAGACGACCAAGTTCGTCGCGACCGTTCGTGCCATTCAGGACATCGCTAATGAGTGCGTCGCGGCTGGCGTCAGCTCCGAGTACGCCACGGCACTTGCCGGGTATGCAGCCGCCAACCTGCCTCGCCAACTGCGCGTCGCCACCCGCGGCGCCAAACTGCGCAGTCACGGCAACCCGAACGGCACAGCTCAAAACCGCGTGCAGGTCGACCACGTCTTCTCTAACGAGAGCAAGGTCTCGTTCAACTTCGACTACGCCGAAGCCGGACCGGGAGAAGGCCCGGGTACCTGGGCCAGTGTCAGCGAAAGCGGCCTTAACGCCCTTAAAAAGGTGCTTAAGGAGTCACCCGCTGGCCGCCCCGGGCGGTTCCGGCGAGCTTCTGCGGTCGCCCTTCCGTTCCGGGACGGGTCCGTGGACGCCGTCATCACGGACCCTCCCTACTACAACATGATCGATTACGGCGACGTGTCGGACCTCTTCTACGTCTGGCTTCGCCGCACGCTTCGCGAGCTGATGCCGGACCTGTTCGACCACGCCGGACGCGACGGATTGCAAGACAAGACCGACGAGATCATCGTCAAGCGCGGCAACGCCCCCGGAGAGCACCGCACCCGCGACTTCTACGAGCAAATGCTCAGCCGTGCCTTCGGCGAGGCGCGACGGGTGCTGCGCGCGGACGGCCACCTCGTCGTCGTGTTCGGGCACTCCGACCCCGACGCGTGGCGACGGCTGCTCGGCGCCCTGCACGATGCCGGGTTCGTCGTCACCAGCTCCTGGCCGTCGAGGACCGAGACGGCTGCGACCGGCGTGGCGAGCATCAAGGTCACGGTCACGATCGGCTGCCGCGTCGTCTCCGAGAACCGGCCAGTCACCACCGTGGCCCAGGCGGACCGTGAAGTCGCCGAGCGGGTCAAGGCCGCCGCACGGGAGTGGGACCGCGACGGCCTCGCCCTCACTGACCAGCTCATGGCCGCCTACGGGCCGACGATGGAGGTCTACGGCCGTTACGCCAAGATCCTCAAGCCCGACGGCAGCCAGGCCGAGCTCGACCGTTACCTCACACTGGCACGCACCGCGGTCCGCGACGCCACGGCGCTCAAGCTGGACGAGCTGCCGCTCGAGACGTTCGACGCACCGACCCGCTTCGCCGTCTTCTGGCAGCGGCTCTACGCCCGCTCGGACGTCCCGAAAGGCGAGGCCCGCTTCCTGGCCCAGGCAGACAACCTTCGCCTGGAAGAACTACGCGGCGCGCTGCTCACGGAGAGCAAGAGCGGTTACAAGCTGCGTCTGGACGCCCCAAGCGCCATCAGCGAAAAATCCTCGACGTTCGAGGTGGTCCGGGCCATGGCCACCGCCTGGGACCAGGGCGCCACCGAAGGCGTCGCCGCCGTCGTCACCCAGTCCGAACGACAGGCCACCGACGCGCACTTGTGGGCCGTCGTCGGCGAGATCCTCTCGCAACTGCCGCCCAGCGACGCAGTTGCCAAGGCACTCACTGCCATTCAACGCAACGCCGGCACCATCACCAGCCTGGCCCAGCACGTCGCCACCGAACTCGCTGCCGGCGAGCGCGAAGAGCAGCTCTCCCTGTCGTTTTCCACCAAGGAGTCTTGAGCATGTCGACCGACACCGCTTCGCACTGGGCAGATGTCCTGGCACTGCGGCCCGAGGTCACAGCGTCCGACGGGTCGGTCGGCGAGCTGCAGATGAGCCTGCACAAGGCCGTCTACCAGACCGTTGACGTGCCCTACCGCAAGGTTGACTACTACGGCGACATCACCCAGCCCACCCCGAACATTGTCGGCTTCTTCAGCCGCATCGCCCGCCGCCTGGGCACCGATGCCGAGGCCACGGCGCTGTTCCACCTGGACCAGGGCATGGGCGGAGGCAAGAGCCACGCCTTGGTCGGGCTCTACCACATGGCCAACTCGCCGCAGGAGTTCTTCGCCACGGAGCTGGGCCGAAAAGTCCGTGGTGAGGCGGAACAAGGCGGCACCGGTGTAGACCTCACCGATGCCCAGGTTGTTGTTCTCACGGCAGATTACTTCAGCCCCGGCAGGACCAGTGAGACATTCGGTCCGGCCACGAACCTGTTTGAGCGGTTCCTGTGGTCACTGACCGACGGAGACATGGACCGCTACCAGAGCTACGTCGATGCCGGCCCGAACAAAGGAACGCTGCAAAAGGCGCTCAGCGATGCGGGCCGCCCGGTGCTCATCCTGCTCGACGAGCTCATGGACTACGTGCTGCAACTCGCCGACGGAACCAACGTCGACCGCATGCCCAACGAGAAGGCGTTCCTCAACGCGCTCATGGATGCCTGCGACGACGTTCCTCGCGTCGCCTTTGTTGTGGTCATGATTCGCAGTGAGCTCGACGAACGCGGATATCCGCCACTGGCCGAAGACTTTCGCAGCTATGTCTCCGAGCGGCTCGTGCGCAACGGCCCGAACGGCAGAGTCGCGGTGACCGAACCCCATGACTTCGCCTCGATCATTCAGCGCCGCCTGTTCGAGCCAGCCGATGTGAGCGTTGCGGCAGCGCAGGTGGCCAAGCAGTACGCCACGGTGAGCAAGGCCGGCTGGCGGGACAAGGTGCTCGACAAGCTCGGCCCGAACCGAGGACTGACCGGCTTTGCCGAGCGGGTCAAGGCGAGCTACCCCTTCCACCCCGAGCTCATGCGACTGGTGCGCGAGGAGTGGTCACAGGTCCAGAACTTCCAGCGCGTCCGCTCCACTGTCGCGATCTTCGCTCGGACCGCACTGCACTGGGTCACCGAGCACCAGGCCGGACGCTGGGCCCCCGCCCTCATCGGCGTCGGCGACATTCCGCTCACCACCACCCTCGAACAGCTGATGTCTTCCGGCCTGTTCATGGGCAACGACCGAGCCATCCAGGGATACCGCTCCGTCGCTACCACCGACATCACCAGCAGCGATGGGTCGGCGGGACGTGCGGTCACCATCGACCAACGGCTGCGCGCCGCCGGTGTTACCGCCGACCAGGACCACGCGGGCGTGCGCATGGCCACCGCCCTGTTTTGCTACTCGATGGTCGCCCGCCCACGCGGCGGCCGAGGAGCGACCAAGGCCGAGATGCTTGCCGCCATCCTCGAACCGTCTCCGGCCCCCGGAACCCCCTACACCGACGCCGAGGAGACCTTCAATGCCCTCACCGGCGAGGACGGCCTTGGCGCACTGGAGATTACCCAGCCGGCAAACGCACCCGGGCGCTACTACCTGTCGATCAAGCAGACGCTTCGGATGTACTTCACCGCTTCCCTCGCACTGGTGGACCTGCCCCTGTGCGAGAGGCTGATTTGGGAGCAGGCACAAAAACTCGCTAGCCCCGGGACCTTCGACGAAATCCGCTTCATCGACGCGCCGACCACCGGAGCCATCGACCTTGAGCGTACGTTCGAGGGGGTGGACTCCGCCGTCACCCGCCTCGTAGTACTCGACCCGCGCCGCTGGACTCTGCTCAACGGCAAGGACACCCTGAGCCGCGCCGAAATCACCGCTCTCCTCGGCCTCGGCCCCAATGCACTGCGCGTGGACAACGCCGCCAGCTGCGTCGTGGCCTGCGTGAACACACAGCGACGAGACGTAGCGCGCAAGCGCGCCAGGGAGGTCCTCGCCTGGCGCAGCGTTCTCAAGCAGATCGACCCCGAGGACATCGAGGAGTTCCGCGAAGCCACCACCAAGCTGACCGAGGCTGAAGACAAACTCAAGAGGGACATCGAAAAGGCCTTCCAGCACTATGCCTACCTCGTCCGCGTCTCGGACGGGCTGCACGTGGAGTTCAAGCGATTCAACGACGACAGCAAGTCATCCCTGCGCGGGGATGAGGTCTGGAAGGTACTTGCTGAGGCCGGGCGTGCCACGCGTGCAACAGAGCTATCGGCGGACTACCTCGCCGCCCTGCTGGACACCTTCGAGCGCACCCTCACCCCCCGCGAAGTCGTCCAGTCCTTCTACAAGAATCCCTTGTTCCCACTGGTCCCCACGCCCGATGAGATACGCCGGGCGATCTTCGCTCTGCTCCACAACGGCTGGGAACTGGCCGACTCCGATGGCGACAAGCTGGCCATCACCTCTTCGGAACACATCTCGATCGGCTCCATCAGCCAGAAACTTCGCCGTACTGTCAAGGAAGCCGAGGCCGTGCCCGTCACCGGCGGCACGTCCAAGAGCATCACGACGGTTACGCTTCCTGAGCAACGAGGCAGGTCAGTCCGCGACGCAGAGCAGGGCGGTCTGTTCGGCGACGACGACCAGGAGTACCGGGCCACGACGGGACAGGCCGGTGGGGTCAGCACCGAGGAAACCGCCCAAAGTGTCTCTGAACCTCCTTCCTTCAAGCGGTACATCATCGAGCTGACCAACCGCAGCATCACCGCTCCAGAGGCTCGCGAACAGGTCTGGCAGCTCCTCAAGGAACTGAGCAAGGTCCTCGACGCGCCTAAGAGCCCCTAACAAAATAGGGTGTTTGCATTATTCTGGGTGCACTGGTGCGAGTTCGTGCCGATCGGGAGGTGTGTGATGTCCCGCCCCAAG
>NZ_JBFAKH010000084.1:11004-29743 GCF_040655635.1 Streptomyces sp. NPDC050388 | reverse complement strand
ACGACGCCCCTCCGGGGGGTGGCTGCGCCACCCGCGCAACCCCGATGCTGCGCATCGGGGTTGACGCTCCGTCCGCTGCGCTCCCGGAGCGGCGGGACTTCGTCCCGCTGTCAGGCTTCCGCTGCGCTCCAGTCTGAGGGTCGGGTCCGCTGCGCTTCCCCGACTGACGCTCCTTCCGGCTGCGCCTCCAAGACCGTTGGGGCCCGCTTCGCGGGCTGGGCTGGCTGCGAGAGTGGGGGGCGTTCGTGTCGGGTGCTGGCATAGTGGCTTCCTCCAGATTGATGCACATGTAGTCTTGGCGGAAACACGGGACACCCCTCAACTACCCGATGCGGGTCCAGATGCCCGCGCTTCCGAAAAGGGAAAACGCATGTGGAGTGCTCAGGACGTGGCGCGGGATCAGGTCCGGCGTCAGGCGAGTGGCCTGGACGTCGCCGCCGTTGCGGAAAAGGTCGCGGAGGCCGCTGTCCGTGAGCGGGAGACCGCGGAGCAGTTGAGGGGGAACGGTTCCTTCTACGCGTTCGAGATGGATCGGGAGCGGTTGGCTGTCATCTGGCTGGCCCAGCACGCTGAGTGGCGGCGCGTCAGGGACTTGATGACTGCAGCCGGTTGGAGCGTGTACGAGCCGGAACAAGATGCTCAAGGCTCGGTGTGGGCCCGCGAGCGTGAGGAACGGCTTGCTGGTGCTCTTGCGGCACAGGCCGCCTTGGGGGAACGGCGGGGGGAGGAAGCCGATGAGCTGCGGGCGGAGGTCCGGCTGTCCGCCGCGTCCAGTCGGCTGGTCCAGGTGGTGGCCGGCCGGACGGGGCTGCGCCCCTCTGAGGTCCTGGCCCAGCTTGCCGAGCGGATCGTCGTGGGCGAGGACGGCACGGTGTCCGTCCCGCCCTTCACGCCGTCCTGGTGATTTTTGAAGCGAATGGAAAAGAAGGCAGGGGAGGAGTGTGGGAATGCTGGGTATTCGGCTTCGGGAACACCAGGTCGATCAGAAGTCGGCGTTTCGGAGGTGGGTGGGATTTCCTGCACGGTCATCTGTGCCGCCGGAGGGGGCCCGGGGCACGATCGTGTCCGCGACCGGATCGGGCAAGACGATCACCGCCGCCGCGTGCGCGCTGGAGTGCTTCCCGGGCGGGCGGATCCTGGTGACCGTTCCGACCCTGGACCTGCTCGCACAGACCGCTCAGGCGTGGCGGCTGGTGGGCCACCGGGCGCCGATGGTGGCGGTGTGCTCGCTGGAGAAGGACGAGGTCCTGGAGCGGCTCGGGGTGCGCACCACCACCAACGCGATCCAGCTCGCCCTGTGGGCCGGGTCGGGGCCGGTGGTCGTGTTCGCCACGTACGCCTCTCTCGTAGATCGCGAGGACCCAGAGGACCCCTTGGGCCGGCGGAAGGTGCGCGGGCCGCTGGAGGCCGCTCTGGCGGGCGGGGAGCGGCTGTACGGGCAGCAAATGAGCGGTTTCGACCTCGCCATCGTGGACGAAGCCCACTCAACCGCAGGTGATCTTGGCAGGCCCTGGGCCGCGATCCACGACAACGCCCGCATCCCGGCCGACTTCCGGCTGTATCTGACCGCGACCCCGCGCATCCTCGCGGCGCCCCGGCCCCAGCGCGGGAAGGACGGCCAGGAGGTGGAGCTCGCGTCGATGGGGCAGGACTCGGAAACCTACGGGCCGTGGCTGGCCGAGCTCGGCCTGTCGGAGGCGATCGAACGGGGCATCCTCGCCGGATTCGAGATCGACGTCCTGGAGATCCGCGACCCCTCCCCCGTCCCCGGGGAAACGGAGGAGGCGCAGCGGGGCCGGCGCCTCGCCTTGCTGCAGACCGCACTGTTGGAGCACGCGGCCGCGTACAACCTCCATACGGTCATGACGTTCCACCAGAAGGTGGAGGAGGCCGCCGCGTTCGCGGACAAGCTGCCGCAGACAGCTGCGGAGCTGTACGTCAGTGACGCCTCCGGCGACGACCTGGCGGCCGCGGACCGGCTCCCCGCGTCGTCGATCGGCGCGGACTTCTACGAACTGGAGGCCGGCCGCCACGTCCCCCCGGACCGCGTCTGGTCGGCATGGCTGTGCGGCGACCACCTCGTGGCCGAGCGGCGCGAGGTGATCCGGCAGTTCGCCAACGGTATCGACGCTGCGGGTCGGCGGGTGCACCGGGCGTTCCTGGCGAGCTGCCGTGTCCTCGGGGAAGGCGTGGACATCACCGGCGAACGCGGCGTGGAAGCCGTGTGCTTCGCCGACACCCGCGGCTCCCAGGTGGAGATCGTGCAGAACATCGGCCGCGCGCTGCGGCTCAACCGGGACGGCACCACGAAGGTCGCCAGGATCATCGTGCCCGTCTTTCTCGAGCCCGGCGAGGACCCGACCGACATGGTCGCCTCCGCCTCGTTCCGCCCCCTTGTGGCGGTCCTCCAGGGCCTGCGCTCGCACGATGAGCGCCTGGTGGAACAGCTCGCCTCCCGCGCCCTCACCAGCGGACAGCGCACCGTGCACGTCCGACGCGATGAGGACGGGCGGATCATCGGCGCCGGCGGCGAGGATGGCAGCGAGGACCAGGAGCAGGACGACACCGACAGTGCGGTCGAGTCGGCGCTGCTGCGCTTCTCTTCTCCCCGGGACGCGGCGACCATCGCCGCGTTCCTGCGCACACGGGTGTACCGGCCCGAGTCCCTGGTGTGGCTGGAGGGCTACCAAGCCCTGCTGCGCTGGCGGGCGGAGAACGAGATCACCGGCCTGCACGCTGTCCCCTATGACGTTGAGACCGAGGTCGGCGTCACGAAGGACTTCCCGCTGGGCAGGTGGGTGCACCAGCAGCGCAAAGCCCTGCGGGCCGGCGAGCTGGAGGACCGGCGCAAGACCCTGCTCGACCTGCCGGAGGCCGGCATGGTCTGGGAGCCGGGCGAAGAGGCTTGGGAGAACAAGCTCGCCGTCTTCCGGTCCTACCGGCGCGCCACCGGGCACCTCGCACCCCGCCAGAACGCCGTCTGGGACGACCCCGCCGGCGGCCAGCCCGTGCCCATCGGGCAGCACATCGCCAACCTCCGCCGCAAGGGCGGCCTCGGGAAGGACCCGGAGCGGGCCGCGGTACGCGCGCAGCAGCTGGCGGCGATCGACCCGGACTGGGACTGCCCCTGGCCACTGGACTGGCAACGCCACCACCGCGTGCTCGCGGACCTGGTCGACGCTGACGGCAGCCTGCCGACCATCGAGCCGGGCGTGCTGTTCGAGGGCGACGACCTGGGCAAGTGGCTTCAACGGCAGAAGCAGCCCGGCACCTGGAAGCAGCTGGCCGACGAGCAGCAGGAACGGCTGTCGAAGCTGGGCGTACAGCCCGACCAAGCACCGCCTCCCGCCCCGGCGGCCGCCCGCACGGCGAAGAACCCGAGCAAGGCACAGCAGGCGTTCCAGCGGGGCCTGACAGTCCTCACACAGTGGGTCGAACGGGAAGGCCACCGGCCGGTACCAAGAGGGCACAGCGAACAGATCACGCTCGACGGCGAGACGGAGCCGGCGACCGTGAAACTGGGCGTATGGGTCTCCAACACCAAGCAGCGGCGGGAGAAGCTCACGGCGGAGCAGCTCGGCGCACTGGCGGAGTTGGGGGTGGGGTGGGCGTAGCCGGTGGCAGCGGGCCCTGTCGTCGGTACCCTCCCCGGGCTCTGTAGCCGACGCTGGCCGGTGCTGTCCTGCCTCTGCCCGACCCTGCCGACACCCGGCGCTGCTCCTCCTGATCCACGCTCCGAGCACACCAACCACCCACCGGCTAGCGGATAAGAACTCACAAAACTGAGACAGCGTCACCCGTCATGGGATAACACCACCACGACAGCGATGCCCCACGGATCTCTCACGTCCAGGACAGTAACCCCACGCCCCGAAACCACTACCGAACAGCAACAACACACCCAGGTCCGCTGTCTCTCATCCCACTGTCCCGAAACCGAGAGATCGCACATGGGTGACGGTCGGTCTACGCAACGATCGCCGGATGAAGCGCTCAGTCACACCGGTCCTCGCCCCGGTTCCCGGCGGTGCGGCTCCGGAGTAGGCGCCCGCCGCCGGTCGCCGAGCAGGCCTCCGGCGTAGCGGCTTCCGTCAGTGCTGTCCGGGCCCAGTCTGTGGAGGCACCTGGGAAGGCCACGGGTTGGGTGGAGCAGCGGGGGCAGGGGGTGTTTGCCCTGACCCGAAGGGCGCTGAGCCGAAGGGCGCTGAGCCGAAGGGCGCTGAGCCGAAGGGCGCCGCACCAAGGGGCGTTGGTGCGAACGAGGCCGGGACGGCTGACGGCGAAGCCTCGACCGAGCGTCCCTTGCGGGCCCCCACCACGACGGAAACACCCGCGATCTCTAGAGCGATCCCGGCCATACCGAGGAGGATCGGAGTGTGCAGGCCGTCCTCGGTGCCGCAGATCTGCACCGGTTCCTGTCCTATTTTCGTGGCCCGGCACTGCCACCCTGTGGCGTCGTCCATGTCCCATAGGGCGGCATAGGCGAGTAGGGCAAAGCCGGAGAGCATCAGGGCGATCTGCAAGGTGCGGGCTATCGGTGACATGGTCAGTCACCATAGCGGTCAGGGTGCGCTCTTCGGGCACTGTCACGTTGGCTGGCCGGGTGGGATGATCTTCGGGTTGATCATGGTGGAGGGGGTGGCCCGTGGGTGTGAGTAGCCGCCTCCGCGACAGCCGGCTAACCCGATGGCGACCGGACGGCAGCAGCCACCTGGTCACCTCACGACAGCAGACCGCCCCGCATACACGCCCTGCCACCAGGCAGCCAGCGCTCCACGCTGCTGACGCTCACCTGCTGCTATCAGCACACCCACTCACACTGCCATAGCGCGCCCCGGCCCACCATCGCCCGCGCACCGCCGGACATCCCGGCGGTGGGATTCCCTGGCGCTGCCCGGTGGCCTGGTCGTGGTCGGCGGCAGGGCGGGATCGGCCGCCCCGGGAGCATCGCGGCGGTGAGGAGGCTGTGTCGTGGCGGGCGCGCACCGGTGCCGTGGGGCCGGGACCGAGTGCGCACCGCCCTGACCCGGTCTGCGCCCGCTCGGTGCGCCCCGTGTATCTGCCGGCCGGCCTCGCCGGGCCGTCGGTTCGGTGCGGAGGCGACAGGGCTCCGGAAGGGGCACGCGCAGGAGGATTCGGTTTCTGAAAAAGGAGGGGAAGGCTCTTCAAGATCAGGGATAATTCACGTCCGTTGCGTGCTTGGACCGGCTCGGAGGGACGGATGGGAATCCTGGTGAAGAAGATCGCCCTATTCGGTCCCCCTGCGAGCGGGAAAACGACGATCGCGAAGAAACTGTCCGATTCGCTGGGTCTCCCCCATACCGACCTGGACGAGATCCTGTTCACCGGCGACGGGGCTCTCCCGCTCGATGAATTCCGCGGTGAGGCCGACCGGATCACGCGCGGGGAATCATGGGTCGTCGAAGGGAATTACTCGAAACTGGCGGACGTGGTCTGGCACCGGGCCGATGTGCTGGTCTGGCTCGACCTCTCGCTGCTCCTGGTCGTGCGTCGGATCGTCTACCGGAGCCTGTGCCAGCTCGTCGGCCTGGACACGAGCGCGCAGGCCCGGCGGCTCACCTGGAACCGCGCGTTCTTCGGCCGGCGTTCCTTGCTGCGCACCGCCATCCGCAAGTACCGCAACAACCGCCCCCGTTACGCCCGGCAGGTCGCCGAGACGGCCGCTCTGGGCGTCCACGTCGTGCGGCTCCGCAGCGGACGTCAGGCAAACGCGTGGCTCACCCGGCAGCTCACCGGACGGTGACCCGGACACTGCACAGCCCGCTCGAGGCCGTCTCTGTTCTCCCTCATCCACACCCCGAGCACACCAATCACTCGCCGGCCAGCGGATCAGAACTCACGGAACTGAGACAGCATCACCCCTCACGCAATAACGCCCCCACGACAGCGATACCCACGGATCTCTCACCCTCATGACAGTGGCCCCACGCCCCTAAACCGCCACCGACCAGCATCAACACACCCAGACCCCACTGTCCCGAAACCGAGAGATCGCATTCAGGCCCCAGGTTCTCCCTACGCGCAGGGGACGTACGCCGCAGTGCAGATCCCGAGCCGTGGTCACCGTGCGCGGAACCTGTCACCTCCGATACCGCTGCGCCACTGCCGCGAAGGCGGCCTTGGGTTCCCATTCCAGGTCGGGGTAGGTCTGCCCCCGGCGCCCTTCGAGAAGTTTGACGATGCCCAGGCCGGCCCGGTCCAAGTCATCCCTGGGGTCGCCGTCCGGGCGGTGCGGGTAGCCAGGCAAGGCGAACAAGAACACGAACGCGCTGTCCACGCCCTCGGTCTCGAAGATCTCCAGCAGTTCGCTCAGATATGCGGCCTGGCCGGCCTCGTCACGCTCGTATATGCCGGTCAGCCGCACAGGGGCCCTGGTCTGTGGGTCGTACTCGACCACTTCCAGCACCCGCCCACCGCGGTCTCCCGCGCCGCGGTAGGCCGCGGTGCCGAACCCGGTGATGGCGAGCGGCTTCGGGCCCTGGGCCAGGGTGCGCACCGCGTCCCGGAACCGGTCGGCGACCTCGGCGGAGCGGATCAGCTCGAACGTCACGATGTCGAAGGGAGTCCAGTCGACCTGCTCGAACTGGATGGATGCGTAGGTGAGCCTGCCCTGGAAGCGCTCGCGGACCGTGGCCGCGGCGTCGCAAAGGAACGCGTTGATGCGCACGCCGAGCTCGCGCATCGCTTCGGCCCGCCGCTCGGGTCGGCTCATCAGCTGCTCGACCCGCTCCTCGGGGCTCCGTCCGGGCAGGAACCCGCGGTTCATCACGCTCAGCTCGACCCCTGCGACGAACACGACTGGGGCCCCCTGCTGCCGGAGCCGTTCCGCTCGCTCGGCGCAGTCGCGGAAGAGCGTGAGGATCTGCTCCGGATCCAGCTCCAGCGGATAGGGCGAGAACCAGACCTCCAGGCCGAGCTCGGCGGCAACACCGGCGGCCAGCTCCAGTCGGTCCGGGTCACCACCGATGATCTGGACCGCGTTGCAGTGCAGGTCGTCGCGGATGATGGCGAGCTCACGCCGGACCACCGCAGGGTCGAAGTGCTCGCGGGATATCTGACCGTGCACGACGAATCCGGTGTCGTAGGTCATTCCTCTTGCTCGCACGGTGCCGTCCTCTCTGTCGGTCTCGGGCGGGTCGAGACTGACAGGGAAAGTGCGTGCACGCAATTTTGCGTGCACGCAGCCCTGTGTGGAACGCTGACACCGTGACGACACCACCAGGGCTGCGGGAGCGGAAGAAGCAGGCCACGCGCGAGGCGCTGCGCGAGGCGGCCCTGCGCCTGGCCGTGGAGCGCGGACCGGATCAGGTGCGGGTCGAGGACATCGCCGAGGCGGCCGGGGTCTCGCCGCGCACCTACAACAACTACTTCGCCAGCCGCGAGCAGGCGATCGTCTCCGCTGTCACCGCGGACCGGGAGGCGCGGATCGCGGCGGCGGTCGCGGCCCGGCCCGCAGGAGTGCGCCTGGCTGACGCCGTCACCGAAGCAGTGGTCGAGCAGTACACGAACACCGGTGAACGCGAACACGAGGCGCTGCTGCTGATCACCAGCCGGCCCGCGCTGCGCGACGCGTTCCTCGATACCACCGCCGGCATCGAGCCCCCTCTCACCGCGGTGCTCGCCGAACGCCTGGATGACGCCGGAGCGCACACAGCCCGCGTTCTCGCGGCAAGCGTGGCCGCGGCGGTTCGCATCGCGCTGGAAGGCTGGCTCCGGCCGGCCGGGAACGCGGGGGCCGCCGGGAGTTTCGGCGCCGGAGGACTGGTCGTGCCCTCCGGCTCACTGCCCGACCAACTCCGCGCGGCACTGGCCCCGCTCGCACCCGCGTTCGACGCCGCCGAGCGACGCGCCCAGCCGTGAAGGCAACCCAACTGATCCGGAACATACCGATGCACTCGGCCGTCACCATCCGGGTCAGCCGGTTCAACGTAGATGACGCTGCGTCAGGTAGCGATGTACGACTGGAGTACTAGGTGTCAAGTTCCATGTAGAGGGCGTCGGGTTCCTTGGCGATCACAGGGGTAGGTATATCTGCGGCCGAGCGGGCCGAGACGGGGATGCCGATTCTGGTCAGCCATTGCCCGATCAGTGGAGCCTCTTCCTCAAAATTTTTGAAAGCGTAGGACATCAGGGTGTCAGTAAGAGTCCGGCTATCCGGCTCCATGCTGCCTTCGCTGTCCAGAAGAACAACCGGCGGCGGCCAGGCCTCGCCCGGATACAGCCAGTATCCGTACACCAGGTCAAGCCCCCAATCAACTCCGGCAACCGGCAGAATATGGCTCAACACCCCGCGCATGGCCGGGTAATCTGCGTTCCGTTCCTCGTCGAAGTAAGAATACGCCTGATGTGGAGCATCGGGTTTCCAGTTACCTGGTCCGATGATCGTTACACCCAGGTACTCCAGTGGGTCAGCGCAGCCTGCGCCGTCGAGTTCCGCGGGGCGGGCCGACTCAATATCCTTGAGCTCGGTGTCATGCTTTTCCCGGGCCGCCTGAATGGCGGACATGCGGAGAAACTCCGGGGGCACTTCGCGGTCCCCTAGCCACCTTGCCGCCCATATCCTTGTTTCTTCGGTAGTCATTTCGATGTTCCTTCCGGTGGGATCTCTTACCTTCGTGTCAGTGCGCAACCTGCGCGTATACCGCCCGGTGAACAGTACTGACGTTCCTGATCTCTCGTCTCATGACAGGGGCGAAACCGGGTGTGTCAATTTAACGGCCCTGTCTCCCATCCGGTGGTGACAGAACGTCATCGCTAATGCGCCTGGTCCGAGCTCCAAGGCGAGCAGTCGCAGACGCGCCATCGAGCGGGACAGGAGCGGTACCGACGGTCGTGTCCCCCGTGCTGACCTGAGAGTCTTACTACCGGCCACGGAAACTACTTACCGTAACCACCGGATATGAGACAGGGCCGTTAAATTGACACACACCCCCGTGTGGGAGAGGTCGCCGGAGGCGTAGGCGTTCCAGTAGTGCTGGAAGCGTCCTTCGGGTCCGCCGTCCTGTCAGGCGGGGTCGTTTCCGATGCTTGCCACGCCGACGAAGAGGTCAACGTCGCGGAAGACCTCGCTGAGGACCAGGTCGGGGATCTGTTCCAGGGGGAGCGGTTCGACGTGTTCGGGGTGCATTGCATAGGCGCCGCCGCTGGCATGGGCGTAGTTCGGTGGCGCGTCGAGGGGGTAGAAGCGGACCTGGTCGGTGCGGATGGTCAGGAAGCTTCCCGATTCTCCGATGTCGCCGTCGATGCCTTCGACCCAGTATTCGCCGCGTAGTCCCCATGCGGGCAGCTCGATGGTGGCGGGAGGGTAGTCGTCGTCGACGCTCATGCGGAGCTTGTTGCGCCAGCTTCGCGTGGCGGCGAGGGCGTTGAACTGGTGCTGGCGCAGGATGTGGGCGGCGAACCGGTTGGAGTAGTTGCGTGTCTGCCGCTCGGCGTCGGTGAGGCGGTACACCTCGCGGTGTGCCTGCTTGAAGGGCTGAGTGATGCCGTGCTGTTGCAGCCAGGCCTGCCCTGCGACGACGTCGTCGGCGTCGTGGGTGATGGGGTGCCACAGTTCAACATGTGTGTCTGGTGCGGCCTGGGGCAAGTTGTTGTCGAGGGTGCGCCATTGGCCGTCGGCGTATCCGCAGAGTTGGCCGTCGATGTTCCACAGCAGGCGCCGGGTGAGGGTGCCGAGCAGTGGGTGGTTGGCGTAGCGGTCGCGCCATGTGGCCAGGGTCCATGTGCGGCGTGAGAGGAAGAGGCGTTCCAGCCGGCTGGTCTGAGCGGCCAGCATTCTGTCGATGTCTTTGGCTGATGCTTTGAGCGCTTTGACGTCGTCGGCGTGGTCACGCCGTACCGTAGCCGGCACGGTCTTCGTAGTCCGGCCGGTCTTGTTGCGCCACGCCAGGGAGGCTTTGCCGTCGGACACTGAGATGAGGGCGGTGGTGTCGCCCAGAGTGTGTTCGCCGTGGCCAACGCTGGTGAGCCCGTAGCTGGGAAGGGCGAGTTCCTCGATCTCCTCCCGGGTTGTGCCCATGGCCTTGGCTCGGGATTCCAGGGCCGTGTTGACGAGTTTCAGCGTGGCCTTGGAAGTCAGACGCGCAGAAAGCCGCGCCAGTTCACTCAAGGATGCCTCTCCTTCGAGTGCGGAAAGGGTGTGGATGGCGGCATTCGCCACCTTGGTGTGCCGTGCTCCCAGCCCTGGGATCTTGCGCAGGCAGAACTCCACCAGGTGGCCCAGGACCCGTGCGGAATCGGCGCTCTCCGGGATGAGCGCGAGCAGCCAGACCATGCCTTGCACGGCCACCGCGTTGTACGGATCAAGCATGCCGGGGAAGGTGTGCTTGTTGTCGTAGACAAGCGGAACCGAGCGCGGCTGGTCGACCAGGCCAAGCCAGGAGACGACCGTGGCCCGCACCGTCTCCGGACCGATCTCGTCAATGCCGGCCTGGGCCTTTTTGTTCCAGTCAGCGGTCGGTCGTACGGCGGTCGCCGTCAGCGCATGCTGAAGCAGCAGCGGCCACCTCTCGTGCAGACCGGGAAGCTCGGCGAGTACCCGGTCAGCCCAAGCCTCCCCCGGGTTAAGGACTAGATGATTGACCTGGTCCTGGCTCAGGCTCGCGATTCCTTGCGACTTCCAGCCATCGGGGCGAAGAGTGCGGCGAAGTGTTGCAGTGAACGAAATGGAAGGCATCGCGCCTGCCGCCAGCTCGCGATCCTTCTCGACAATCCGCCAGAGCTCATATTCATGGGGAGTGTCCAGCACGAAATTCCGGCCAATTTCATCTATTTCCTGCAGACGTCCTGCCAGAGACCGGCAGCTCGGAAGACCGCTGATCAGCAGTTCCTTCAGCTGCAGCATACGGCCCCACAGTGAATGCTTGTGCCCCTGGCAGTCCAGCTCGGACCAGCCGTAGCGGACCCACTGCTGCATCACCGTGGCCCGATAAAGATGGACCATGTCATTGGCCAGTTTCGCGGCGTTAAAATCCGACAACGAAAGCAGCACCTCGGCAAGCTGCCGGGGGGCGTCAAGCCCTCCATGAACCGCAGCATCCATCAGTTCCTGTGCCAGGCGGTACGTATTCTCCTCGACAGCCAACCCAGAAATCACTTCCAGCCTGTCCGGGACCTGCGGTGCAGCCATCAGTCACCCGCCAGAGGAACAAG
The DNA here is from genome assembly GCF_040655635.1 of Streptomyces sp. NPDC050388. Lineage (NCBI taxonomy): Bacteria > Bacillati > Actinomycetota > Actinomycetes > Kitasatosporales > Streptomycetaceae > Streptomyces > Streptomyces sp. NPDC050388. The sequence goes on along the minus strand of NZ_JBFAKH010000084.1, from coordinate 18,571 downwards.
CTGCAGGAACGTAATCTCCGAATCCGGCGACACGACCAATCCCTCGTTCAGGTCCTCAACCTGACGATCACCCACCGGGACAACGAACCCCTGCCACCTGAAAGTCTCCAGCGTCAACTCGAAAGCATATTGCGGATCCCCAGACCCCTCGGTGCCTGACTGCCGCGCACTTTCCCCTACGCCGGTAAGCACACTCGCGCCATACTGACGGACTTCCTCGAATACCCTGCGCCGGAGAACCTCCCCCAGCGTTAGCCGTTCCCGAGCATGCGTCAGCGCACGCCCACACGGCTCCCCACTATCGGTAAAAGCCGTCCTATTCATCATGGCGGAGACTATAAACCCCGCCTCTGACAACAGCCGACCTCGATTCGTCAGCGGGTGTCGATCGCTGATCGACTCGACGGTTCGCCCCGTTTGTCCCGCGTGATCGCGGGTGGGGCCGTCGCGTGACGCTGCGGCTGAGCCGGGGTTCCACGTCTCCCGGGGTGGTGCTTGACTGCTCCGTTCTGCTCTTCGTCGGGGCGGGGACCGACCGTCAGGTGACGGCCGGGAGGTTGGTGAGCCGGTGTCAGCAGGTGGTGAACGCACTCGCCCAGGGCCAGGAGGGCCCGGTGTTGTCGAACCTTCTCGTGGGCAAAGCCAGGACGGACAGCACGGTGTGACGGGCCCTTCGTCACGCGCAGGCTCGCGAAAGGAAAGCGGGGCTGCGGCCTTGTTCTCGCTCGCCGGCCGGTCAGCGCTCCAGGTCCCCGCGCATCTCGACGAAGAGCTTTCCCGCTTCGGCGAGCGTGCTGTCCTCGAAAAGCGCGACGGCTGCCGTGCCCTCGTCGGCCCACCCGCAGATGACGTGGCCCTCCTCGCTCAGCGAGGCGAGCAGGCACTCCACCGAGCCGCCGAGCGGTCCGGGCTCCACCGGCTGCGCCTCGGGCTGCCCCAGTTCCGGGTCCCACCGGATGTACTCGATCATGCCCCGGAACAGGTGCTCACGGCGCTTGCCGGTGTCCTCGGGTACGTGGTCGACGCCCTCGAACAGCACCGGCGCACCCTGCCCGCCCGGGTCCCCGTAGTTGCCGATGACCAGCGTCATGCCGTCCCGCATCTCGCCCGGGTCGACCGGGGCGTCCGTCAGGGCCCGGTCCCCCGTCAGCTTGTCCAGGCCGCCCGCGCGGGGAGCGTCCACCAGGGTGCGCGGACCGCTTTGCTCCGCCGAAGGCGTCGGCGACGCGGATTCGGAGACCCGCCCGCTCGGAGAGGCGTCGGGGTCGGGGAGGCCCGTGGCGTCCTCCCGGCAGCCGCTGACCGTCAGCATCGCCACCACCGCCACGGCCGTCAGGCCCGTTCTTGCCGCAGATGCGCGCTTCATCAGATCCCCCCGTTGTTGCTTCACTCATGGTGCCCCCCGCCGCTTCGAGGGGCGGTCGTGATCAGTGACGAGTCGTTCCGGCCGGATGGTTCCCGCCGCCGGGCACGAGGACCCGCCGCATGCAACGCCTGAGGGCACCGTCACGTCGCCTGACCGGGTGGAGTGGTCTTCTGGTTGGTCATGCCGGGGAAAGGTCGTCCGGGCGTTATCACGTTATTGGGTGCGTGGCTGTCTGATGGCGCGTTGGGGCGTGGTGGGCCCGCAGCCCGGGCCTGGGGTCAGGCCGTGGTGGGCAGGTTGGCAGCGCCGGTGATCTGGTCCCAGATCGCGAAGCGGATGGTCATCTCGGCGCGGTGGTCCAAGGTGGTCATCAGGTGGCGGTGGGGCCGGAAGTGCGGTGAGATGCCGCTGAACGCGGACAGGAACCGCTGCGCTGCGCCGAGGGCTTGGAAAGAAAAGACACGTTGCTTTGCAGTTTCCGCTTCGTTGACGCGCTATGCGCATGCCGGCTGGAGGGCGGCGAGGATCCGTTGTCGGATGGCCAGGGTCTGCCGGGCCGGCAGTGGACGCAAGAGTGCCGAGGACCTGGACCCGCTGCTCGTTCCGTCCGGGCCGGCGCTGGTCGAGCCGGACAAGCGAAGAGATCCGATGTCGCCGCTGCGCTGGACGACAAGTCGCTGCGGCACTTGGCGAGGAACTCACCGGGCAGGGGCATCCCGTGTCGGCGCCCACCGCAGGTCGGCTGCTACAGGAGAACTGCTACCGCCTCCAGGTTAAAGAATCACCATGTTGATTCTTTACAAGCCCTCGGCGGGGCGCAGCGGTTTCTGTCCGCGTTCAGCGGCATCTCCCCCCACTTCCGGCCACGCCGCCACCGGATGACTGCCGCTCACTATCGCGCCGAGATGACCACCCGCTTCGCCATCTGGGACCAGGTCACCAGCGCCGCCGACCAGCCCGCTGAGGCCTGAGTACCGGCCTGAAACCCGGCCCCCACCACGCCCCGACGCGCCGTCAGAGACCCAGGCACCCAACAACGTGACAGCGCCCTCAGTAGCTCAAGCCCCACCCCGACAGCGCGCGGCAGCACTGGCATCGCTCATTTCACGAACTTCTCGCTGCGCCACTCCGCCGTGTGCATCAACTCGCCCATTTGCTCGTCACTCCAGTGAGAGCGTTCCGCTCGCAAGGCGATGACGACGCCATCTTTGAAGCTCACCAGGAGTTGATCGGTTGTGCTGGCAAGGCGGAACCAGTCGGACTTTCCCTCGCGGCTGTCCACTACTTGCGCTTTGCAGCCCTGGAGGTGGTCCCGATAAGCAGCCTCGATCGAGTGGTACTTCTCAGCGGGGGACGGGGCCAGCACCACCTCATGGATCGTCTGGCCCTCCACGGTGAGGGTGACATCACCCCGAGCACGAACACCGGCGCCCGCCAGCTCCCGGTCGGCGGACGCCTCTGACGTAGTCCAAGGGAAGTTCGCCGGCTCGCAGGAGTTGGCCGGAGCTTTGGCAGTCTTCGAGCCGGAGGTGCACGCCTTTGCGTCCAGTTCGACGAACATCGTCGTCTCCCGCGCTGAACCGAAGTGTGGCCAGACGTCCGTGATCTGGAGCATCCCGGCCTGGTAGTAGAGCTCGACACGTGAGCAGGGAGCAGGGGAGGAGGAGGGCACTGCGTCTGCCGAGGTCTTCTGTCCGGTTGGCTGACTGCCCCCGCAACCGGTGAGAAGCAAGGCCAAGCCAAGAACGGCTACCCCCTTCCCGAAACCCGGGCGGGTGGTGCAGGCGGTCGGCCTTCGCTGTATGCCTCTACTGAGCGTCATCACAGTCCTCTCTCGGTACCTCCTTATTTACCTGATCAAGAAACGGCTTCGGGATGTGGGGTGTCTCGTAAGCGCTGGCCATATTGATCCGAAACGGTTCAGGTTCTGGGTCGTTGGTGGGGTGTGAGCGATCTGGTGAGGGACGCGCGGCATCTGTCGCCGTCGAACCGGAAAGCGGTGTGGCAGAGGCGACCGAGGAGTTCCTCTCCGCGGATCCGGATCACGAGGAGATTACGGAGGCGCTGGCCTACCTGGCAGAGCTGGCTGCAGTGGGAGATGGGGTGGCCGATCGCGCGCGGCAGTGCCGCCGACTGATCGTGGAGCATGCCTCGGAGTGAGCCGGTAGTCGGCGTACCGGTCAACGTCACGCGTGTTCAGGCGCGTGCCAGGCCTACGGGGATGCTTCACCTGTAGGCGCATTGGCCGGGTGGGCGGCACGGCGCGGTAACGATCGGGAGCCAGCGGGCAGGACACTCTACAAGGCACCTCGGCAGTCTCATCCTGCAAGGAGAACCTGCACGTCACAGGCTCGGTCAAGGGGTGCCGGCCGCGCCGACTACTTTCCTCGGAGACCCCTTTGGGCGGTACCGGCCCGGTTCCGCCGGGCCTCCGGCGCCCTGCTCCGGTCCGGGCAGCGCCGCCGCCCGGACCACCGCCTGGTGCCCAACGGAGTTCACCGCCTCGCATGCACCCGACCCGCGCGCCCGGGGCCCGCCGCCCACGGCGATCCCGGTGAGGAAGAACAACGCGCGCCGGGCGAGAATCCGGCATGATCGACCGCCGCCCGCTGGGCACCGGACCGACCCGCACCACCACCGAAGCGGAGCTGCCGCCCGCGCCACGCGCCCCACTCGCCGCTGAACGCCTGCCCGCCACCCCGGCCGCCGGCGACCCGATGCCCACGCGCCCGGCCACCGGTCGCCGCGCCCTGGGCGCCGGCCCCGGCGGTGATCCGCGGCCACCCACAGCCGAATGCACAGCTGCGCAGCCTCCCCCGGTCTGAGGGCGCAGCCCGGCTCTACAGGTCGAACTCCAGGTGCTCGACGTCGGTGAACTCCACCTCCAGGCCATGGGCGCGGCGGCCCCCGTCGCGGAAGTAGACCTCGCCGAGGGCCTCTGCGGCAAGGTCGCGCAGCTGCTGTTCGCCGGCGCCGGCGTCCTGGGCGGCGAAGAGGCGGGCCGCGTGGTGCGGGGGCAGGGCGAGGGTGAGGCGGCGGAGGCGGGCGTCGTCGGTGGTGCCGGGCGCGGCGGTGAAGCCGAACCGGGCCCGGGTGTCGATGACGATGCCGCCGGTGGTGGCTGCCTGCTTGCGGGCCTGGGCGCGGACGCGGGGCTGCCACCGGGCGCGGACCGCGTCCTGAAGGCGCCGGGCGAGGTCCGGGCGGGGCCGGCGGATCTGGTCCTTGACGTAGCGCTCCACGGTGCGCTGGGTGACGCCGAGCAGGTCGGCGACGGCGCGGGTGCCCTTGAGCTGCTTGACCAGGTAACGCATCTGCGCGCCGGCCGACTTCGGTATGGGGCGGGTGAACGCCTGCTGCACGGCGCGGTTGAGGCCGTCTCCGACAATGCCCATCGGGGGCCTCTTTTCCATGATCGGCTGTGGGGCCGCGGTGCGGCGTCTACAGCCAGACCGGGGCAGGTGCCCGGCGCGGGGCGGAACGGGCCGCACGGCGGCGTCCGGGGCACACCGCGGAACAGCGGCCGCGCTGGCGCAGCTGGGCACGGAATGGGCATGGGCAGATCGCGTACCGCATGACAACAGGGGCGCATCCGTCACCGGACGCGCCCCGACCACCGTGCGGGTGCGGTCTGTTGCGCTTGGCTGACAAACGGCAGGCCCGGATCGGACACTGATGACCTGTGTCTGAGGCGAGAAGCTTCGGGCGGGTGTGCGGCCTGGCTCGGGGACGAGGCAGGCGAAGTGACGGGGGTGCGGGAATGGCGGGGTCGGGGAATCGGGGTCTGTCGCGGGGTGCGCTGATCCGGCAGCGTGCGAAGGCGCGGTTTGTGGGCCGGCGGGCGCAGTTGGCGCTGTTCACGGAGAACCTGTCGAGGGATCCGCTGTCGGAGGAGGATCCGGCGGAGTTTTTGTTCCATGTGCGGGGTGTGGGTGGGGTGGGGAAGTCCACGCTGCTGCGGCAGTGGCAGGAGGCGGCCCGGCGGGCGGATGCGGTGACGGCGGTGGTGGACGAGAACGACGTCCACGGGGTGCAGCAGGCGCTGGTCGAGCTGGCGAGGCAGCTGGCGGAGCAGGCCGGTCCGTGCAAGGAGTTCGACAGGGCGGTCGAGCAGTTCCACCGGGAGCAGGCGGCGCAGGGGGAGCCGGTGCCGGTGGAGGACCAGGCGTCGGTGTCGAGCCGGGTGGTGACGCAGGCCGCGTTGGGGGCGGCGTCGCTGCTTCCGGGGGCCGGTGTCCTCACGGCGATGGCGGATCCGGACGTGGCGGCCCAGGGGCTGGACCGGCTGCGGTCGGCGTCCCAGGCGCGTGCCCGGCGGCGCGGGGCCGGGGGTGATGAGGCGGGGGTGAGCCGGGCTTTCGTCGCCGAACTGGAGCGGTTGTGCCGGCGCCATCAATGGGTGGTGCTGTTCTTCGACACGTGGGAGCAGACGGCTCGGTACCTGGACGGGTGGCTGCTGCGTCTGCTGGCGGAGGAGTTCGGTGCGGTGCCGGCGAACGTCATGGTGGTGTTGGCCGGCCGGGACGAACTCGCCGAGCGGGAGTGGGCGCCGCTGCGGGCGCAGGTCGCGGACGTGCCGTTGGAGGTCTTCACCGCGGCCGAGACGCGGGCGCTGCTGACCGCGCGGGGCGTGAGTGATCCAGGGGTGGTGGAGGCGGTGCTGCGGCTGTCGATGGGGCTGCCGCTGCTGGTGGAGCTCCTCGCCCTGGCCCGCCCCCACACCGTGGAGGAGGTGGACGCGGGCGGCGACCTCGCGGACGTGGCGGTGGAGCGGTTCGTGCAGTGGATCACGGACCCGGAGCAGCGTGAGGCGGTGCGGGCGTGTGCGCTGCCGCTGCAGCTGAACGAGGACGTGTTCGCCGCCGCGGCCGGGCCTGGGGCGGAGGGGTGGTGGGAGTGGCTGTGCGGGCAGCCGTTCGTCGGCGGCCGCGGCGGCTTCAAGCACTACCACGCGGTGGTGCGCGCCAGCCTGGTTAGGCAGCAGCGCACCCACTCCCCGCAGAGCTGGGCCGCGGCACATCTGCGGTTGGCAAACACGCATGCCGCCTGGCGTATCGCGGTCGAGGAACAGCTCCCCGAGGCCAAGCGGTGGAAAGACGCTGCGTGGCGCCGGCATCGTCTGGATGAGACGTACCACCGGCTGTGCGCGCATCCGGCAACGCAGCTGACGCCCGCTCTGGAACAGGTGGTGCATGCCGCGGGCCAGGACACCGCGGTGCTGCGACAGTGGGTCGAGGCCCTGGAACAGGCCGCCCAGGACACCGCGGACGCCGCTCTGCTCGCCTGGTCCATACGCCTGCGGGACGCTCTCGCCGGTGACGAACCCGTCCTTGCCTGCCTCGCTGGTCTGCTGGCCCACGGCCCACTCGGCACGGCGGCCCGAAGCTGGGCCCACACCTACCGCGGCCGGCGCCTCTACCTCTCCGACCGGGACGAGGAGGCCCTCATCGAGTTGGACCGCGCCCTCGCGCACGACGCCCGCAACGCCCATGCCCGGGCCCGTCGCGGGGAAACCCACCGCTGGCTCGGCCACCACGAGCAGGCCGTCACCGACCTCACCACCGCACTCGAACTCGACCCCACACTCGCCTGGGCCCTCGCCTCCCGCGGCCAGGCACACCAACAGGCCGGCCACTACGACCAAGCCGTCACCGACCTGACCGCCGCACTCGACATCGATCCCACCTACGCCTGGGCCCTCGGCTACCGCGGCCAGGCACACCAACAGGCCGGCCACTACGACCAAGCCGTCACCGACCTGACCGCCGCACTCGACATCGATCCCACATTCACCTGGGCCCTCGGCTACCGCGGTCACGCACACCAGCAGGCCGGCCACTACGACCAAGCCGTCACCGACTTCACCGCCGCACTCGAACTCGACCCCAGCGACGCCTGGGTCCTCGGCTCCCGCGGCCAGGCACACCGCCAGGCCGGCCACTACGACCAGGCCGTCACCGACCTCACCGCCGCACTCGAACTCGACTCCACACTCACCTGGGCCCTCGCCGACCGGGGAGAAGCACACCGCCAGGCCAGCCACTACGACCAGGCCGTCGCCGACCTGACCGCCGCACTCGACATCGATCCCACCTACGCCTGGGCCCTCGGCTCCCGCGGCCAGGCACACCGCCAGGCCGGCCACTACGACCAGGCCGTCACCGACCTCACCGCCGCACTCGAACTCGACTCCACACTCAC
>NZ_JBFAKH010000084.1:0-10908 GCF_040655635.1 Streptomyces sp. NPDC050388 | reverse complement strand
TCACCTGGGCCCTCGCCGACCGGGGAGAAGCACACCGCCAGGCCAGCCACTACGATCAAGCCGTCACCGACTTCACCGCCGTACTCGAACTCGACCCCACACTCACCTGGGCCCTCGGCTCCCGCGGCCAGGCACACCGCCAGGCCGGCCACTACGACCAGGCGCGTGAAGACCTGGAGCGGGCCGTCGAAGCAGACCCCGACGATCTCTCCAGCACGTTCGAGAAGCTCATGCTCGACACCGTGGAGGGGGGCCTCGAGGCATGTGCGGAGCAGTGGAGCCGGCTGCTCATGTCCCCGGTGAGCCCGCCGGACGAAGCTGCCGCCAGGTTCTTGGGCCTTTTCCGGGTTCTACTCCTCGAACCGGAAAGCGGTGTGGCAGAGGCGACCGAGGAGTTCCTCTTCGCGAATCCGGATCACGAGGCAATCACGGATATGTTGGCCTATCTGGCAGAGCTGGATGCCGTGGGAGATGGGGTGGCCGATCGCGCGCGGCAGTGCTACCGGCTGATCGTGGAGCGTGCCTCGGAGTGAGCCGGTTGTCGGCGTATCGGTCAAGGCCACGCGTGTTCAGGCGCGTGGCCAGGCCTACAGGGGTGCTTCACCTGTAGGCACATTGGCCGGAGGGACGGCGCGGTGGTACCGGTCGGGAGCCAGCGGGCAGGGCGCTCTCCAAGGCGCCTTGCAGGACGCTTTCCGGGGCGCTTCACAAGGCACCTCGGCAGTCTCGCCCTGCAAGGAGAACCTGCACGTCACAGGCTCGGTCAAGGGGCGCCGGCCGCGCCGACTACTTCCCTCGAAGACCCCTTCGGGCGGTACCGGCCCGGTTTTGCCGGGCCCCCGGCGCCCTGCTCCGGACCCGGCGCCGCCGCCCGGTGCTCGCCGGAGTTCACCGCCTCGCACGCGCGCGACCCGCGCGCACCCTGGGCCGGGCCGGAGCAGCCGACCGAGCGGGGAAGAAGATCCCGGGGGCGGGGAGAATCGGGCGATGACCGACCACCGCCGCCCTCTGGGCACCGGACCCGCCCTTACCGAGCTACCTCACGCGGACGGCAGCCCGCCCCCGGCGCCGCGCGCCCAACTCGCCGCCGAACGCTTCTCCGCCGCCGTCCCGGCCGCCACAAAGCCGGCGCCCCCACCCCCACGTCCGGCCGGACGCCGCACCCTCGGCACCGGCCCCACCGGGCGGTGACAGCCCGCACCGCCTCGCGCGCGTGGCACGCACGAACCGCGCCACTCACGGCACGCGTTGGCCGGTCCGCAAGCGGGGCTGTCACGGCTGTCGTGCTGGAACCCGCCGCGGGGGTCAGCCGGGCACACCGCAGGTCGCCGGCTATCTGTCACACCGTCAACCCGACCCAGCCAACAGACCACACGACAGCCTTCAGCCCGCCGCCCCGGCCTCGCCCGGGCCCGACAGAACGGACCCAACGCCCGCCGTTATCGCTGTCGTTGGCCTGGGCTGCAGAGTCCGAGGCGTAGAGGTCGGCTCGTCCGCGGTCGGGGCAGAACTACGCCGAGATCACACTGACAAACCGATGCGTATCATCACCCGGCTTCACGGCACTTCCACGACTGGGCTCTGTGCGTATTACAGTTTTCTTCGTGCGACTCGTCATCTTGTGTCGCGCAAGGGGGCAGAGGGGATGGAATCCTCCGCATGTCCAAGGTGCGCCGTTGGGGGGCTTTGTGCGGGAAATGATCAAGGGTTCGAACGTGGCCCTGACGGACCTGAGTGACGACGTCGGTTCAGTGATGGTCGGTCTGGGCTGGGCCAGCCCCACCGGCGAGGGCGACGCGGATGTGTCGGTCCTGCTGCTGGACGCGAACGGCAAGGTGCGCAGCGACAGCGACTTCTACTTCTACAACCATCCGGTGGCCGCCGATGGAAGCGTGCAGCTTCTGGGCAAGACGCCGACGGCGGACGGCAGCGAGGACCGGATCAGCTTCGATCTCACCGCGGTACCGTCCGAGATCGACCGGATCGTCGTCGCTGCGAGCCGGTACGACGGAGCACGCTTCGGCGAGCTGGAAGACGTGCGGATCACGCTGGCCGACGCGGCCGGTGAGAACCTCTGCCGGTTCGCCGTCGACGAGGCCGGCTCCGTGACGGCGGTCATCTTCGGCGAGCTGTACAGGCGCGGAGAGGGGTGGAAGTTCCGCGCCGTCGGGCAGGGCTACGAAACCGGTCTTGCGGGGCTGGCGACGGACTTCGGCGTCGACATCGAGGACGACGCGGCCGCGGAGGCGGAGGGAGCCCTCAACGGCGCCGAAGGCGACGAGCAGCCGGACTCGGCGAGTCCGGCGCCGACCGAGGAGCCGGCCCGGCAGGTGACGGGGGAGGACATTCCCGCTCCTCGTCGGCCTGAGAGCGAGGTCGTCGAGCCGAAGAAGCCTGCCGCTCGTCCCCGCACCGCGAAGAAGAAGGTCACCCTTCCCAAGACGGTCAAGAAGACCCTGGCGGAGAACGACTCCTGGAGGCCGGCCAGACTCTTCCCGGTATCGGCGCTCAAGAGCGACCGGGACCGTGAGATGCGTGCCACCTCGGTGCTGCTGTCGGTGATGGCGCAGGTGCCGGAGTTCAGCAGGAGACTCACCGCCGGCTTCGGGGCTCCGGCGGGTCGCATGGAGACGTTCACGGAGGTCTCCCTGCCCCACGGGGACAGTCCGCGGCGCCCGGACGGGGTGATCCGTGTGGAGCGGGCCGGCAAGTTGTGGACCGCGCTGGTCGAGACGAAGACCAACGGCAACGCGCTCAAGGCCGACCAGGTGCAGGCGTATATGGACATCGCCGCGCGCCGCGGTTATGAAGCCGTGATCACGCTGACGAACGACGTCGCACTGGAGGGCAGCCCGCTCGTCGACGTCAAGATCGACAGGCGGCGCAAGCACAAGGTGGCCCTGTGGCACCTGTCCTGGGCGGAAGTCGTCCACCAGGCACAGATGCTGATCAGGCATGAGGGAGTGAGCAACGCGGCGCACGCCTGGCTGCTGCAGGAACTGCTGCACTACCTGCAGCACGAGAACTCCGGCTGCCACGGCTTCCAGAACATGGGGCCCGCCTGGGTCCCCGTGCGCAACGGGATCGACGACGAAACCCTCTGCCAGGGCGACGCACGGGCCCTGGAGGTGGTCGAGAACTGGGAACGGCTCATCCGCCAGGTCTGCCTCAGGCTGGGCGGCGAACTCGGACAGAAGGTACTGCCCGTCCAGCGAGCCAAGCGCGGAGCGGATCCCACAGAACGCCGAAACCGCCTCGCCGACCAGCTCTGTCTCGACGGACGACTCCAGGCGGAGCTGCGCATCGAGGGCACCCCCGGCGTCCTGGCCATCAGCGCCGACCTGCGCACCGGCAAACTGCGGACCTCCATCGAAACCCCGGCGCCCGAGCAGGGCTATCCCCTGAGCTGGGCCAAGCGACTCGTCCGACGCTTGGCCGAGGCACCGGCGGACCTCCATGTCGAAACCCTCGTCGACAGTGAAACCGGAGGCCCCCGCGGGACGCTGGAGCGGCTCCGCCCCGAGCCGGCGGACCTGCTCCCCAAGGACAACGGCACCAAGATCACCGGGTTCCGTCTGTCTCTGCTCAAGAGCATGGGAAGCGGCCGCGGCAACGCCGAGTCCGGCTTCATCCGCAGCGTCGACGATGCCGTGCACCGTTTCTACACCACCGTCGTCATCCACCTGGACGCCCCGACAACACGCCGGGCGCCGTCCAGGGAACGCACGACGACGGGATGACGCCCGGCACAGACGGCAGCAGCGCCGTCTGTGCCCGCCACAAGACCGTCCTCTTGCACAGGCCCGCACTCGACCTGCGCAAGAGGACACTCACCCGCCCCGGCACCATGGGCCAGTTGAGGGTGGGCGAGGTAGGCCAGAGCGTCGACGGCGATCAGGTTTGCCAAGACCGGCAGCACGATGCGCAAAGCAAGCCACACTGCTCGCAGTCAAGTGGGCGAACGCTGCACCTGCTCGGAAGCGGTGCACCACCATGGGGGAGTGATCTCGGTGAACGGCAGTGAGCGCACCGCGGCCATCAGCCTGACCAAGGTGCAGGAAAGGGCGCCCGATCTGGTCAGCCTGTACAAGGCGGCAGGTGCCAGCGTGCGTCGGCATGGGCTGGAGGACGTGCGGGCTGCGGTGTATCTCGTGCTGGACCGCTCCGGGTCAATGCGGCCTTACTACCGGAATGGCACCATGCAGCACCTGGCCGAGCAGGTTCTGTCGCTGTCGGCTCACCTCGATGACGACGGCACCGTTCCGGTGGTGTTCTTCTCCACCGACGTCGACGGATCCACGGACCTGACGCTCGGCGGGCACCGTGGCCGGATCAACAAACTGCACGAGAACCTCGGTCACATGGGACGCACCAACTATCACTGGGCCATGGACGAGGTCATCGACCACTACATGGAATCCGGCAGCCAGTGCTCCGCCCTGGTCATCTTCCAGACCGACGGCGGCCCCACCAGCAAGTTCGCTGCCGAACGCTACCTGTGCAAGGCCGCTCGCCTTCCTTTGTTCTGGCAGTTCATCGGCTTCGGCGACCCCGACGACAACGAGTTCGCGTTCCTGCGCAAGCTGGACACCCTCGCCGTCCCGGCCCGCCGCATCGTCGACAACGCGGGCTTCTTCCACGCCGGCCGCACCCCGCAAGCCATCCCGGACCACCAACTCTTCGACCAGCTCCTGCAGGAGTTCCCGGACTGGCTGGCCGCCGCCCGCACCGCCGGCATCGTGCAGTGAAACGTCCAGGGTCATTCCCTGCACCGGTGCGTCGGCCACCAGGCGCGACACCCCTTGTATACCTATCCGTGCCCTCTCTCGAACAGCCATCGCCCAGACTCGGGCGATCGCCCCTCTCCGCGCGAGCGGAGTGTCAACGGACCGCCCTGCCCGACCCCGCCGCCTCCACGATGGTCAGGCAGCGCTGAACTTGGGCGGGGAGTGTCATGAATCAGGCTCTGGCCCACATTCGGTGGTGACCGAGTGTCACGTCCGTCTGGGCCCGGATCTCGCAGCTCATGGAGGGGACGACGGCTGCGTCCGGAGACGAGAGTCCCGCCTGGCAACCGCGAGCACCCCTCCGACCTGCGTACTCCACCGTCAGCAACCGTGGCCACAAAGCGTCTCCACCGAATGTGGGCCAGAGCCTAATTCCTAATAGACCCGCCTGGTGCTCGGGCGCGTCAGGGCTCCTGTCAGTCGTGGTCCGGGTGAAGTTTGCGGTTGGTGCCGGATCTGCCGATGTCCAGGTCCAGGAACGAGGTCAGCGTGGTACCGCTGTTCCAGAAGCCGAGCAGGTTGATGTCGATGAGTACCAGTTGGTGCTTGGCGGCGAAGTCGCGGGCCGGTTTCGTAAAGACGCACAAGGCCACGAAGACGGGAACGTCGGCGCCGTGTTCGGCGCGGGCGGTGCCGTTGAATGTCTGGATGTCGCGGCTGCCGACCGTGCGGTGCTTGGCGTAGCGCTTGCACTGGATGACGACCCGGCGGCCGTCGGGCAGGAGGCCGGTGACGTCGGCCCCGAGGTCGCCGGCGCCGCCGACTCGTTTCACGTCGGTGCATCCGTCCCGGCGGCACAGGTCTGCGACGTACTCCTCGAACTGGCGATCGTCCATTAACCAGACTGCGTCCAGGGATCGGCGGGCCTGGCGGCGCGCTTCCTCGGCCAGTCGGGCTTTCTCCGCTTGCGCCTCGCGTCGTCCGGCATTCACCAGCTTGGTGACGATGATCCCGATGGCAGCGACGACTAACGCAACAATCAGCACTGTTCCCATGGAGTCGTCCTCCTTCTGTGGTCTGCTGGCTTGTTGCTCCCCATCCGTTGGGCTGCCCATCCAATGCGGCCAGATGCTGGCTGCCTGTACCCGCGCGTTGTCTCTATTGATGGGTATCGCCCGGGCCTTGGCGCCCTCCCTTTCCAGGTCATGCTCGTTCATGGGCCTGGCGGGCTGTTCTGGCAGACAGGTTGGCGTGGCCGCCCTGGGCCTGCTTGTTGTCCGCGGACAACGTTCACTCGTGGTTGACAGGCTTGGACGTTTGTTGTCCGCGGACAACAAACGTGGGCAGACACGTGCTTTGCGGGGTTTCTGAACCGGGTCAGGCGAGTAAGGTAGCGCCATGACCGCGCCATACGACCCGACCGATCGGGAAAAGGTAGTAGCCAAGCTGCCTGCTGAGCTGCGCAAGGAGCTGAAGGTCCGGGCGGCGGAACTGGGGAAGGACATCCAGGACGCCGTCACTGAAGGTGTTGAGGCCTGGCGGAAAGCAAAGGGCCGCCCGGTTGTTGACACTGCCGGGGGCACGTCGTTCGCGACTTATCTTCCGGCCGGGCTGTACGGCAAGCTCAAGCAGGACTGCAAGACCCGCAGCGTCTCTTACAACCAGGGGATCGCCCAGTCGATCCGCTTGTGGCTCGACAGCAACCCGTCCCCACGCCCGAGGCCAGCGCGGGTCACCGGAGCGCGCCGAATCATCTTCGGTAACCAGAAGGGCGGCGTGGGCAAGACATCGGTCTCCGCTGGCGTCGCCCAAGCGCTCGCAGAGTCTGGGCACCGCACGCTGCTCATCGACTTCGACCCGCAGGGCCACCTCACCAAGCAGCTTGGCTACCCGATGCTCGACATCGATGAGGCCAGCTTGGCCAAGCACATGTTGAAGGAGGCCAAGGGCGGGCTGAGCGAGCTGCTCGTGCCGATAAAGGGTGGTGACTTCGAAGAGCATCTGTGGCTGCTGCCCGCCTGCAAGGACGCGTTCCTGCTCGACGCGAAGCTGGCCACCACCAAGGCCGTACGCATCAAGGAGACGGCGCTGGAGAAGGCCCTCGAGCCGGTGGAGCAGGAGTTCGACTACATCATCGTCGACTGCCCCCCGAGCCTGGGCTACTCCATGGACACCGCCCTGTACTACTGCCGCACTCGTGACGGGGAAGAACCCAACGCCTCCGGCATCGTGGTCCCAGTGCTGGCCGAGGATTCCTCAGCTGACGCCTACGACATGCTCTACGACCAGGTCCAGGACCTCATTGAGGACATGGACATCGACATTGCTCTGCTGGGCTTCGTGGTCAACATGTACGACAGCCGCAAGGGTTTCGTCGCTACGTCATCGCTCGATGAATGGCGCAACATCGGCGAACCGCCCGTCCTCGCCGTGGTCCCCGAGCTGAAGGACCAGCGTGAGGCGGTCCGTGTGAAGAAGCCGCTGCTCGTGCACGCGCCCTACGGTGACCAGGCAGATGTGATGCGTACTGTGGCACGGAGGATCAGCGCATGAGTGTCGCCGACAAGTTGGGGACCGGATCGTCGTTCGGCAACGTTACTCGAGGACGTAGTGCCCGAGGTCGTGCCAAGGCCGTCGCTCAGGGGGATGTGCCTGCGTATGAGCTTGTGCGGCTGCAGCTGGACGAGGTCGCGCCCACCCCGTTGAATCCGCGCCGGAACTTCGGCACGGAGGAGGAGCTGACTCGCTTCGGTGAGGAGCTGCGTCAGGCGCAGTTGTCGGCCTGTGTCGCTGTCACTCGTGACGCCTACCTGACGCTGTGGCCCGAGCATGAGGAACGGATCGGTTCCGCCAAACATGTTCTGATCAACGGTGAGCGACGCTATCGCAGCGGCGTTCACGTTGGGGTGGAAGCGCTGGACTTTGTTGTCCGGGACGACCTGGCTTCCTCTCGTGAGCAGTTCATCAACCACCTGCTCAAGGAGAACCTCGACCGTGAAGACTTCGACGTCATAGAGCGGGCCCGAGGTGTACAGCACTTGGTGGACGTCTGTGCGGAGAAGGGAGAGCGTGGTGCTCGTTCTCGTGCTGCTGAGCAGTTGGGTAAGGACCGGTCCTGGGTGACCAACCAGCTCGTCCTGTTGGAGCTGCCGACGGAGCTGCAGTCGATGCTCAGCGCTGGCAGCCTCGCGGAGCGTGATGGTCGGCTTCTTGCCCGCCATTTGAAGGACAATCCAGGTCTTGATGCCGCAGCGCTGCTGGATCATCTTGAGCAGACGAAGACGGCAGCGGCCATGCTCAAGCAGCAGGAGAAGGAAGCGCTGGAGCTCGTACGGGGAGCCCAGGCGGGGACGGCCGCAGGGGCTTTGTTGTCCGCGGACAACGAACCATCCGGCGACTCCGGCACAGCGGACGCTACGGGCGTCTCAGTGCAGAAGCGTCGGACACTGAACGGTGGCAAGAAGACGGCGGAGTCCTCTTCGGCGCTGCCCGGACAGCGGAACGACCCGGCTGGTGATGCAGCGGTCACGGAAGAGGAGCAGGAGGACAGCCAGCCCAAGCGGTTGCCGTACGACAACCCCGTCTATGTGGCCATGCATCTGGAAGTCAAGATGGAACCTGAGGACTTCCTGAAGTCCACGCGCTTGATGGCAACGAAGTGCTGGGACAGGGCCGGGCTGGACCCCTCCCTCAACCTGTTGAAGGACATGCTGAGGGCGGCAAAGCAACACGACCCGGAGTTGCTACAGTCCCTGCTTGCCGAGTTCACGAGCGAGACCATGACGGCTTGACCTCGACAGTGCGGCACGAAGCGCTGCAAGAACAGGGGCGCCTGAAACACAGAAAGGCCCGGCTTCCCTCATCGTGATGGGAAGCCGGGCCTTGGCATGTCAGTTACGTGTTTCAGGTCGCTCAGGTCGCTGGCGCGTCTTCCTCAGGGTTGGGGATGCTGACGGCGGTCACTGGGGTGGCCGGGTGGCACATAGCAGTGGTCGGGACGGCACCGGGCTCGGTGGATGGGCCCAGACCATGCACCAGCTGTCGTCCCACTCGCAGCCGCATGGATGGTCCGGGTACTTGTGGCCACTGTTTAAACATGACCATTGACCGCTCTGCCTGAGCCTCGCCCACAGTGTGGCTCCGTCAGTGCGTCAGCACCTCATCACATCAGATCCCGGCACGCCTCATCCTCGTCTCGGCTTCGTCGCGCCCCAGCGCCTCGAAGTTGTCGAGATGGAATTTCTTGGCGTTGAAGGCGCGCACCCACAGGCCCGCTGCCCAGCACAGCTGCAGTTCGTTGTCGCTCAGCGCTCGTCCGCGCGCGGTTTGGTACTCCTCCAGGAAGGCCACTGTCCGTTCGACCGAGGCGCCTGCACCGGTGGGCCCGCCCTCGAACATGGCGGCGGCCTGGCCGATGATCACCACCTCGGGCTCGTAGAGCACGCTGTCCCAGTCGTGGACCGCGCGCGGCCGGCCGTCGCGGAACTTCACATTGCGGCCGTCCCAGTCCCCGTGTCCGAAGACGCAGGCGGCGTCGTGGACCTCCTCGAGCCGCTCACGCACGGCCGCGCCGAGCTCGTCGACCCACGCCGTGGCACAGCACCGCTCAGCGTTGAGGTCGGCATCCCGGTCATCCGGGACCGGCCAGACGCCGTCCTCCTCGTGGTACCAGTGGATCCAAGCAGGGGCGGGCCGTAGCAGCGGCTGCGGATCGAAACCCTCTGCGCGGGTCACGAAGTCGGCCAGGAGGCCAGCGAACAGTCGGGGAGCATCGGCGAGCTCGGGCGCCTCGCCCCCCCCCCGGCACAGGAGTCTCGGCGCTGGCGACCTTCCTGCCCAGCGGCAACGGACCGGTCAATGGCTCCGGGCATGGGAAGCCCGCCTGCCACATCCGGCGTTGTACCCAGGTACAGGCTCCCAGCCGCGCATCGTCGTCGCGGATCTTCAGCACCACCTCGCGGCCGTCTGCCAGTCGTAGTCCGTGAACAACGGACAGGTTCCCCGCCGTGAAAGTGCGCTCGGCGACCGGGCAGCCCAGATGCTCGAAGCACCAGTCGGGACTGCTGCGTGATCGGGTGACAGTCGGGGTTTATGCAGCGAGTGCTGCGTGAGGGGCCATGATGATCTCGTACTCGACGGGGGCAATCGGCCCAGACGAATCTGGCGCCTTCGGCGATGGTAGGTGCGTTCGATCCAGGTCACGATCGCGATCCGCAGCTCGTGTCGGGTGCGCCAGGTGCGGCGGTCAAGGACGTTCTTCTGCAACAGCGCGAAGAAGCTCTCCATGGCCGCGTTGTCGCCGGCGGCACCGACCCTGCCCATCGAGTCGACCAGGCCATGACGTGCGAGAACGGAGACGAACTTCCGTGAACAGAACTGCTTGGACTCAACCGGTCGTCGCAACATCGGTTCCCTGGAGAGATAGTAGGTGCTCGTTCAGGGCTTCGGTGGGGGTCTTCCAGTTGAGGGTTTTACGGGGTCTGTTGTTGAGGGTGGCGGCGACGGCCTGGAGCTCGTCGGCGTCCCAACGCGACAGGTCGGTGCCCTTGGGTGCCTCTGTGTTTGTCAAGCTGGTTGGTCTGGTGGCGTAGGCTCAGGTTTGATGGGTCCGGGAAGTGACTTGTCCGAAGAGTCGGCCGTCGGGGTTGGGCCGACCGCGCTGGATGCTGTAGTCGCCCCCCAGTTGTCCTCCCGGGCCCGTCGTCCCGGTGCGTCGGCGTTCGTCGCCGACCATCGTGCGCCAGACGTGATCAGCGAGGCGGCGTTTCAAGCAGCGTTGCGCTTCCCGAGCTGTCTTTCCTTCAGCAAGTTTGGCCTGGTAGTAGGTGTGG
Organism: Streptomyces sp. NPDC050388; assembly: GCF_040655635.1. Classification (NCBI taxonomy): domain Bacteria; kingdom Bacillati; phylum Actinomycetota; class Actinomycetes; order Kitasatosporales; family Streptomycetaceae; genus Streptomyces; species Streptomyces sp. NPDC050388. The sequence continues at coordinate 350 of NZ_JBFAKH010000084.1, read as the reverse complement.
CCCCGGGTGCCCGGCATGCGGATCTGTGTGATGGCGACGGTGTGAAGTGCCGCGTTGAGCTGGCGATCGCCGCGCCGGGACAGGCGGTGGCGTGCGCGGGCTGGACGGTCGCCCTCGCGGAGACCGACCGGGCCGCGTGCGTCGCGTACATCGAGGAGAACTGGACCGACATGCGGCCCAAGAGCCTGATCGAGGCCATGGCGGGCTCCGACTCCTGACGGAACCGCACGACGGAGGGGGTGGGCCGCGCCGGGCGCGGCCGTGCCGCCGCCCTTCCCGGGCATGCCGGCCCCCGAGCCGGAGGAGGACCGGTTCGTGCTGAGCGTCGAGTCCGGCGCCGGCGACGTGCT
>NZ_JBFAKH010000083.1:0-30411 GCF_040655635.1 Streptomyces sp. NPDC050388 | reverse complement strand
TCTGCCTCCGAACGTCGACACCGAGCACATCACCGCGGAGCTGACCGGCGGAGTCCTCACGGTGCGCGTCCCCAAGACCCAGGAGGCCAAGCCGCACCGCATCGAGATCACCGGCTGAGGGCGGCGGGGCCGGCCGACGCGCCGTGCGGCTGCGACAGGCCGGTGCCCGCCCCTTCCGTTACCCGGCGGTCCTTCGTGAGGGTCGAGTCAGGGGGCAGTTGCACATCGGTTCCGTCACGAGGCGACCACGCGGACCGCCGTGACCTTGTACTCGGGGCAGGACGTGACGGTGTCGGCGTGGCCGGAGGTGAGGCGGTTGACCCCACTCGCCGGGAAGTGGAAGGAGCAAAAGGCCTGGCCGGGCGCGGCCTGCTCGCCGACGCGGGCGATGAGGCGGGCCCTGCCGTGCCGGCTTTCCACCGTGACCGGTTCGCCGTCGCGCACGGCGTAGCGGTGGGCATCGCCGGGGTGGAGGTCGAGGAGGTCGACGGGGTCGAGGGCGAGGTTGGCGCCGCGCCGGGTCATGCTGCCGGAGTTGTAGTGCGCCCAGCGCCGTCCGGTGACGAGGATGAGCGGGTAGTCGTCGTCGGGGTGTTCGCCCGGCGGGAGGTAGGGAACCGCGGCCAGGTGGGCGCGGCCGTCGGCGGTGGCGAACCGGTCCCGGTAGAGCTTCGCCGCACCGGGCTGATCGGGGTCCCGGCAGGGCCACGGCACAGCGCCCTCCCGGTCCAGCCGGTCGTGGGACAGGCCCGCGAAGAGGGGCGCGATGCGACCGCATTCGGCCAGGGCGGCGGCCGGCGTCGGGCAGCCGAGGTCGGCGCCCATCACCGAGGCGACGGCGTGCACGACGTCGAAGTCGCTGCGGGCTTCTCCCGGCGGGGGCACGGCGGGGCGGACCCGCTGGAACCGGCGGTCGAAGTTGACGAAGGTGCCGTCCTTCTCCAGCCAGGACGCAACGGGCAGCACCACATCGGCACGGCGTGCGGTCTCGGACAGGAACAGCTCGCTGCACACCACGAACGGGCACGTCTGAAGGGCCTCGGCCACCTTGTTCGCGTCAGGATCGGTGGCGCACACGTCCTCTCCGATGACCCACAGCGCCCGCAGCTGTCCCGCCCGCGCGGCGGCGAACATGTCCGGGATGCGCAGGCCGGGCCGCTCGGGGACCGGGCCGTCCCACACCGCCTCGGCCCGGGCCCGCACCGCCGGGTCGGTCACTTTGCCGTAGCCGGGCAGGAGGTCGGGCAGCGCGCCCATGTCGGAGGCGCCCTGCACGTTGTTCTGGCCGCGCAGGGGATTGACTCCGTGTCCTCTGTCGGTACCCACGGCACCGCGCAGGATCGCCAGGTTGGCCAGCGTCCGCACCCCGTCCGTGCCGTGCAGGTGCTCGGTCACCCCCAGGCCGTAGACGATTGCGGGACTTCGGGCCCCGCCGTAGAGCCGGGCGGCGGCAATCAGGTCGGCGGCGGGCACACCGGTGATGTCCGCAACCCGGTCCGGCGGGTAGTCGGCCAGCAGCTCGGCGAGCTCCGACAGACCGGTGGCCCGCTCCCGCAGGAACGCCTCATCGGTCAGGCCTTCTGTGAGCAGGACGTGGGCGAGCCCGTGGAAGAGCGCCACGTTGGTGCCCGGGCGGGGCCGCAGATGCACATCGGCGTGCGCGGCGAGGCCCACGGCGCGCGGATCGGCGACCACCAGCTTGGCCCCGTGCAGCACGCTCCGCAGCAGCCGTGCCCCGACCACCGGGTGGGCCTCGACGGGGTTGGCCCCCACCACGAGCAGGCTGTCGGAGCGCTCGACGTCGTCGAAGCTGTCGGTGCCGCCGGACAGGCCGAAGGAGGCGGTCAGGCCGGCGGCGGACGGGGAGTGGCACAGGCGGGAGCAGTTGTCGACGTTGTTCGTGCCGATGACGGTCCGCATGAACTTCTGGACGAGGTAGTTCTCCTCGTTGGTGGCGCGGGCCGAGGAGATCGCCGCCACGGCGTCCGGGCCACCGGCGGCAACGGCCGCGCGCAGCCCTCGGGCGACATGCCCGAGCGCCTCGTCCCAGCTGACGGGCTCCAGGCGGCCGTCACGTCGCAGCAGGGGCCGGGTGAGTCGTTCGGAGGAGGTGACATAGCCGTGGGCGAAGCGGCCCTTGACGCAGGCGTGGCCCTGGTTGACCGGGCCGTCGCGGGCGGGCAGTACGGCCGTGACCTCGCCGTCGGCGGTGACGACGTCCAGGGCGCAGCCGACACCGCAGTAGCCGCACGTCGTACGGGTCGCCGGCGGCCGGCGGGCGGAGGTGAGTCCGCGCGCCGGGCCGGGTTCGGTGAGCGCGCCGGTGGGGCAGGTGTCGACGCAGCCGCCGCAGGCGACGCAGTCCGACTCGGCCCAGGGCCCGCCGGTGCCTGGCGCGACCACGGTGTCGGCGCCCCGGCCGACCAAGGTCAGGGCGAAGGTGCCCTGCACCTCGGCGCACATGCGGACGCACCGGCCGCAGGCGATGCACAGGTCCCGGTCCAGATGGACGTAGGGGTGGGAGTCGTCCCCGCCCCGGCCTCCGGCACCCTGTGCGGTGTCGGGGCCGATGCCCGTCGACCGGCAGACCTCGGCCAGTTCACTGGGGTTGCCGTCGGCGAGGGCACGGGGCGGCAGAGTCGAGGCGATGACTTCCACCGCCTCCCGGCGCAGTTGCTGGAGATCGTCGGTCGCGGTCTCGACGTGGACACCGGGAGCGGCCGGGGTCACACAGGCCGCCACGGTCTGTCCGGCGGCGCGTACGAGACAGGTGCGGCAGGAGCCGGCCGGGCTGAGCCGGTCGTCGGAGCACAGCGCGGGCAACTCGCTTCCGGCCGCCCGCACGGCCGCGAGCAGGGATGCTCCCTCGGGCACGGCAACGCTCGTGCCGTCGACCCGGATCTCGATTCCGGTCATGGCTCCCACCCCGGCAGTCGGTCGCCGTAGACACGGGCGAGGCTGTGCACGGCGGGCGGGATGCGTCGTCCGAACGCGCACAGGCTCGCCTCGGCCAGTACACGCGCGAGCCGTCCCCACTCGGCACCGGGCGGGGTGCCGGCCCCGGCCAGCTCCAGACCGCGGCGCGAGCCCACCCGGCAGGGGGAGCAGGCGCCGCAGCTCTCCGCCGCCGCGAACTCCCACACGTGCCGCAGCACGTCCTGCGGCGCCACGTGCTGGTCGAAGGCGACCAGTCCGGCATGGCCCAGTGCGGCACCGCGGGCGGCCAGGTCGGCCGTGGTGAGCGGCACGTCCAACGCGTCCGGGGCGAGAAATCCGCCCAGTGGTCCACCGACCTGGAGGGCGGTCGGTTCGCTGCCGTCCTTCATGCCGCCGCCCAGCTCAGTGACGATCCGCAGCAGCGAGGTGCCCATCTCGACCTCGTACGCCCCCGGCCGGGCGAACCGTTCCGAGAGGCAGACCAGTTTCGTGCCGGTCTCTTCCGGCGTGCCGCGCCGGGCGTACGCGTCGCCGCCCCGGGCCACGATCCACGGGACGGCCGCCAGGGTCTCCACGTTGTTCACCACGGTCGGCGCATCCCACAGTCCGCGCGCGGTCGGGTACGGCGGGCGCGGCCGGGCGCAACCCCGGTCCCCTTCCAGGCTCGCGATCAGCGCGGTCTCCTCACCGGCGACGTACGATCCGGCGCCCCGCACCACCTCGACGCCCAGGGCCGTGTCCGTGCCGTGCACGGAAGGGCCGAAGTGCCCCGCGGCGTAGGCTTCCTCGACCGCTTCCCGCATCCGTGCCAGTGCGCGCGGATACTCCGAGCGCACCAGCACCACGCCCCGGCGGGCGCCGCAGGCGAAGCAGGCCAGTGCCAGGCCCTCCAGCACCCGCCTCGGGTCGGCCTCCATCAACAACCGGTCGGCGTACGACCCCGGGTCCCCTTCGTCTCCGTTGGCCACCACCACGGTGCCGGGCGCCCGGCCGGCCGCCCCCCATTTCGCCGCCACCCGGAAGCCCGCTCCCCCGCGTCCCCGCAGCCCGGAGGCGGCCACCTCTTCATGGACCCGGTCAGGACGACCGGCCGTCACGGTGCCCGGCCACACCTGCCACGTCGGCTCACCGGCGACCACCCCTGCCAGCAGCACGGGGTCGCCGGTGTCGTCGGCCACCGGGATCTCAGGAGCCGACCGCGGCTCGCGCCCTGCCAGTTGGGCGACGAGCGCCGGGCCCGTGCAGGGCGTGGCCCCGTCGAGTACGGCGGGCCCGGCGTAGCAGTACCCCAGACAGCGGACGGCCTGCAGCGATGTCCCTCCGTCCGGTGAAGCGGTGCCCACGGCGACACCCAGTTCCTGCTCCACCTGGGTGAGATGCCGTCCTGACCGCGCCGCGAAGCACGCCGTCGCCGAGCAGACCCGGACGTGACGGCGCCCGTGCGGGACGACGAGGTCCGCGTAGTAGGCGGCCGGCCCGAGTGCGGCGGCGGCAGGCAGACCCAGGCCGGCGGCGACCGCCGGGGCCCAGCTCTCGGGGCCGTCCACCGAGCTCTCCCTGGTGTGGGCCAGACGCTCGACCAGCCGCTCACCGACTCTTCCACGCCGCTCGGAGAGAGCTCGGAAAGCGTCGAAACGGCCGGCGGGACGAATGACAGCCATGACTTCATGGTGGCGGCAGTCCTACGGCGCCACCATCCGGGCTGCGGGCTGCTTACGTCCGCTCCGGGGGCGCCAGGGTGCCGGTGCATCGCGCGCGGCGCCCCGGTCGAAGTCGTACGGCACCTGGTTCACCGAAACGGGGCCCTGGGCCGGTCGGCACGCCGAGACGTGATCCGCGGGCGGGTCGCAGGCTATGCCCCGGTGGGGAAGGGTCGGGGGTCGTCCGTGCGGTACGCGATGTGCTCGGAGACCGACACCACGCCGTCGACACTCCGGCACAGCCGCTCGATGACGGGGATCATCATCCTGACCCCGACGGACCCGCCGAGGGTCACCTTCCCCTCGTGCACCTCGACCGTGACCTGCTCGGCGGCAGGGCCCAGCGTCCGCCGCAGAACGTCCCCGGTGATCTCGTCGTGGATCGCGTCGTCGCGGCGCAGGAAGATCCGGAGCAGGTCGCTCCGGCTGACGATGCCCTGAAGCCGGTCGGTCTCGTCCACCACGGGCAGTCGCTTGACGTTCTGCGCCGCCATGAGGCGGGCCGCCTCGACCATGGTCCATTCGGGACGTGCGCACACGGCAGGGGCCGACATGAGTTCCTCGGCACGGGTGCCCTCGGCCTTGGCCCGCTCCCACGCTTCGAGGTGCGGGACCGGCGTCCGTCCGGACAGGTCGGGCTGGGCGGAGGACTTGCGCAGCAGATCGGCCTCGGACACCACGCCCATGGGCCGGTCCAGTTCGTCCACCACCGGTACGGCGGTGATGCCGTTGTCCTCCAGCAGTCTGACGATTTCCTTGAACGGCATGTCACGCGGTGCCCGAACCACGTTCCGGGTCATGAGTTCTGCGACCGTGCGGTGGTGCATGTCGCTTCTCCGTTCCGGTTGGCGGTCCGGCTGCTCGGATACGGCACCCCTGCCGGGTTGCCTCGGTTACAGCACCATTGTGGGGAAACGGGGACGACCGTGCGAGCCGGGCTCGGCCGTCGCGGCCCTTCTCACTCACCGCCCCCTCTGCCGCCCTCCCGGGCACGAGCCGCCCAGCGGCGCCTCACCGCGTCCTCGTGCTCGGCCTGCTCCAGGGCGAGTTCGACACGGGCGAGCGCTGACTCGAGGCGGGGTGTCCAGTGCCGTCGCAGGGCTCGGGCACGTCGGCGGGTACGCGTCAGTTCGGCCTCGACGGTCCTCCTGGCCGCCCGGGCGACGGCGTACTCGGCTGCCGCTCGCAGTGCCTCACGGAAGGCGGCCTCCGCGTGGATCAGGGCGGTGTTGGCGGGCGGGGCCGAGGTGGGCGTTCGGTCGGGCACGGAGCAGGTGACCTTGGACGGGTGACGAACCCCCATGGTGACGGTTTCGCCGATCGTGATGCTCGCCGGGCCGACTCCGGCGGCCGCGCCGTCGAGTGCGGGTTCGCCGCTGAGCAGCACGGCTCTCAGCAGCCACGTGTCGGCTTCCTCCGCACTGTCGTGCCAGCGGCGGGCACCGCTCTCCTCTGCGCGGCGCAGGAACTCATGGCGGGCGCGCAGGATGCGCAGCTTCTGTTCGAGGAGGTCGGCGCCCCGGCGGGCGACCGTCAGACGGTGCCGCAGATGCAGGCGCCCGGCGCGTGAGGGCGGTATCCGGGACGGGGTCGTCATGGGAGCGTCCCCTTTTCCCTGGGCGTACCGGATCTTTCGTCGTGGTCTCCCGGGACCTCCCGTGCGCCGTGCTCGTCGAGCAGGGCCGCGGGCAGCATGGAGAGCTGGCTGCGCGTCAGCGTCGACAGCACCTGCCAGGCATCCTCCAGCGTCTGCTCCAAGGGCCGCGACGCGTCGCTCGGCTGGTTCACGAAATCGCGCAGGAACGCCTCCTCGAAGACCAGATGGCGGCGGTCGGCCGGGCTCAGCGCCGACCGGCCGACCAGGTCGGCGAGTTCACGGACCTGCCGGGCCCGGGCGAGGGCTGCCAGGAGTTGCGCGGCGACGTCGAGGTGGTCGGCGCGGGTGCGCCCCGGTCCTGCCCCCTTGCGCATCAGGCGGGACAGTGAGGAAAGGGCGTCCACGGGCGGGTACACGCCCAAGGCGTGCGTCTCCCGGGAGAGGACGATCTGGCCCTCGGTGATGTAGCCGGTCAGGTCCGGAACGGGATGGGTGATGTCACCGGCGGGCATGGTCAGGACGGGCAGGACGGTCACCGAGCCGGGCCGGTCGCGGAGCCGGCCGCAGCGCTCGTAGAGAGAGGCGAGGTCGCTGTAGAGGTAGCCGGGGTAGGCGCGACGGGCCGGGACCTCGCCGCGCGCCGCCGAGACCTCGCGCAGGGCCTCCGCGTAGCTGGTCATGTCGGACATGACGACGAGGACGTGCCGCCCGCCGGTGAAGGCGAGCTCCTCGGCGACGGTCAGGGCGAGGCGCGGGGTGAGGATCCGTTCGATGACGGGGTCGTCGGCGGTGTTGAGCAGCAGCACGAGATCGCCGGTGGCGGAGCGCTCCTCCAGTGCGTCCCGGACGAAGGAGGTGTCCGGGTGGGTGAGTCCCATGCCGGCGAAGACCACACTGAACGGCTCGCCGCCGGCGGTGGCCTGAGCCGCGATCTGAGCCGCCAGTTCCAGATGGGGCAGTCCGGCGGTGGAGAACACCGGTAGTTTCTGCCCGCGCACCAGGGTGGTCAGCGCGTCGACCACGCCGACACCGGTGAGGACAGGCTCGGACGGAGGTTCACGCCGTACGGGATTGACGGGGTTGCCGCCCACCGAGGCGCTGGTCCGTCCGAAGACCGGAGGCCCTCCGTCGACCGGCTCGCCGCGCCCGTTGCAGACCCGGCCCAGCCAGGCGGGACCGACCGGAATGCGCAGCGGCCCTCCGGTGAAAGCCACCCGGGTGCCTCGCGGGTCCATGCCGGCGGTGTCCTCCAGGACCTGCACCACGGCGAGGTCCCGGTCCACTTCCAGGACGAGTCCGTGCCGCCGTTCGCCGCTCTCCAGCGTGATCCGGGCGAACTCGTCGTAGCCGACACCTTCGACCCCTTCGAGGACGGCGAGCGGACCGCGCAGTTCGCGGACGGCCGTGTACTCGACATCGCCCCACAGGGTCACGGCCGGTCGCCTCCGTCCCCGCGACTCATGTCACCGCACCTCCCGCAGCCGGATGAGCAGGGCGTCCCGTCGTGCCCGCACGCCCTCGGTGTCGTGCGGGCCGACCTCCTCGCGGGCCCGGAGCACCGGACCGAAGTCCACGTCCTCGAGGACGGCCGCGGGGGTGCCGGAGTCGACGAGTTCCCGACACCGGTCGACCACCGCGAGCACCGCGTCGACCAGCGCGGCGGTCTTGTCGGCGCCGCAGTAGGCGTCCTCGGCCGACAGGGCGCTCTGCTGGAGGACGCCCTCGCGGACGAGCCGTCCGGCGAGGACGCCGACACGTTCCCGGTCGGGCAGTGCGGTGATGCCGATGAGATCGACGAGAGCGGCCAGCCTGTCCGCCTCGGCGAGCAGGGCGGCCACGCGGGCGCGCCGCGCGGGCCGGGCCGGGTCGTCCGCCGCCTGCCGGGCGGTGAGGGCCGCCGCGTCACGGGAGAACGACCCCGACCAGGACAGGGCCGGGTAGTGCCGGGCGTAGGCGAGGTCGCGGTCCAGCGACCACAGGCAGCGTACGAACCGCTCGGTGTGGGCGGTGACCGGTTCGGTCATGTCGCCGCCCGGCGGGGAGACCGCGCCGATCACGGTGACCGAGCCGCGTTCGCCGCCAAGTGTGGTCACGGCTCCCGCCCGCTCGTAGAACGCGGCGATCGCCGAGGCGAGCCCCGCCGGATACCCCTCCTCGGCGGGCAGTTCGCCGGTCCGGGAGGCGAACTCGCGCAGCGCCTCGGCCCACCGCGAGGTCGAGTCGGCGATGACCACGACGTCGAGCCCCATGTCCCGGAAGTACTCGGCGACCGTGGCCCCGGTGTGGATGCTCGCCTCGCGGGCCATCATCGGCATGTTGGAGGTGTTGGCGATGGTCACGGTCCGGTCGGCGAGCCGTCCGCCGGTCCGGGGGTCCTCCAGGCCGGGGAGCTCGGTGATGACGTCCGCCATCTCGTTGCCGCGCTCGCCACAGCCCACGTAGACGATCACGTCGGCGTCGCACCACTTGGCGATCTGCTGCAGCAGCATGGTCTTTCCGGTGCCGAAGCCGCCGGGGACTGCGACCGTGCCGCCGCGGGCGACGGGAAAGAGCAGGTCGATCACGCGCTGCCCGGTGCTCAGGGCCTCCGGCTCTCCCCCGCGCTCGCACACGGGCCGCGGGCGGCGGACGGGCCAGGTGGCGCCGATGCGTACGTCGGTGCCGTCGACCCGGGCCGCGACAGCGTCCTGCGGATAGGTTCCCTCCGGCGCGATCCGCTCCACCACGCCCGTGACGCCCGGCGGTACGAGCACCCGCACGCGGACCGGTCCCGTCCCTCGCACCTCCCCCAGCGCCTCGCCCTCCGCGACCCGTGCCCCTTCCTCCACGCCGGGGACGAACGGCCAGTCGCGCTCCTCACCGGCGGACCGGTTCGTGCCGGGAACCAGCCAGTCACCCGCACCGGAGAGCGGCCGGAGCAGGCCGTCGAAGACGCCTCCGAGCAGCCCGGGACCGAGCCGTGCGGAGAGCGGCCCCGCGCCCGGTCGCGCAAGGTCTCCGGGGGCGAGTCCGCCCGTGTACTCGTACACCTGGACGGTGACGATGCCACCGCTGATCGCGACCACCTCGCCGGGCAGCCCCGCCTCGCCGAGGAAGACCAGGTCGTGCATCGCCGTGCCGCCGGTGTACTCCGCCTCGACCAGCGGTCCGGCGACCCGCAGGACCCGCGCGGTGGAGTCGGCCTTCACGGCGCCCACAAGCTCTCCGCCTCCGCCCCGAGCCGGTCCAGCGCCCGCGCGGCCAGGGCATCGAGAGTGCAGTCGACCCGTCGGCCGGCGGCGTGGGCCACCAGGCCCCCGCCGGAGTGCACGGTCGTCTCGGCGTCCGGTCCCAGGAGCCGGCGCGCGTGCCGGGTCAGCCGCTCCAGCAGCAACGTGTAGTCGGCCGTGCGCCGCAGTTTCCTGACGTGGTCGGTGGCACGGCGGCCCAGTTCCTCGTACGCCTCCCTGCGAGCGGTCAGTTCACGCGCCCGCGCCGTTCGCCGGGCCCGCGCGCGTATGACCCGTCCGGCAGCGGCTCCTTGGGCCTGCCCCTCGCGGCGGGCGTCCTCCACCAGGGCGCGGGCCTCGGCGCGGGCGCGTTCGAGGAGTGCCGTGGCGTCCCGGTCAGCTCGGGCCAGCAGGTCGACGGCCTCTGCCCGGGCGGCCCGCAGCAGCTCGGCACGGACCGGTTCGAGTGCGCCCTCGACCCGGTCCGGGGCGGGCGCCTTCACGGTGGCATCACCGCGGTCAGCGGTGCGGTGTCACTCGACGGCTCCGGGCCGAGCGCGTCAGCCGCCGCCGGGGTGAGGATCACCAGCTCCACGTCCTCGGGAAGGGTCCGCCACGCTGCCCGCACGGCGTCCGGATCCTCCGCGATGAGCACGGCGACTCCGGCCAGCGCGAATCCGACCACCCGTACCTGTTCGCCCAGGGCGGCCACGCGTCCCACGTCAGGCCTTTCCGATCAGGATGATCGCGACGACCAGGCCGTAGATGGCGATGCCCTCGGCGAGGCCGACGATGACCATGGCCCGGCCGAAGAGCTCGGGCCGCTCGCTGAGTGTCGCCAGCGCCGCCGCGCCGGTGTAGGCGACGGCGATCGACGCCCCGATCGAGGCTCCGGCCACCGCGATCGCGGCGCCGATCAGTGCGGCGGATCCGGATCCGGAGTTCTGCGCCGTCTCGGCTGTGGCGGCGGCTCGTGCGTCCCCGCCGCCGAGGGCCACCGTGAGCAGCGCGAGCGCCCCGGCGAACAGGAGGGTGTCGGCAGCCAGGACCAGCCGCAGGGCCGTGCGGGCGGACCGGCGCACCAGCAGCCGGGTGACGAGCCAGACCACCGTGATGATGGGAAGAGCGATGAGCCAGGCGATCACGACATCACCTCCGTGCGTTGAACGGGCACCTTCCAGGGCCGGAAGGGCCGTCCCTGCGTCTCGAAGACCCGGGAGAACAACTCGTAGAACTCCAGCCGCAGCGCCTGCACCCCGGCGACCAACGCCTCCAGCGCGAAGGCCAGGCCGTTGCCGACGAGGAAGAGCACCACGGCCGCCGCCAGCGCGGCAGGCCCTCCGCCCGCCAGCGCCGTGGTGCCGCGCCACACGATGCCGCCGAGCGCGGCATGGGTGAGCCCGAAGGCGGCCAGCCGCGTGAAGGACAGAAGGTTCGAGCCGATCCGTACGACGGCGTCGAAGAGCTGGACACCGGTCTGGGCGACGCCGCCCGGGCCGCCGACGGTGGCGGCGTACATTCCGGTTCCGGCCAGGACCAGCCCCGTGACGGCGATGCCCGCCCCGGCAAGGGCGTACCCCGAGCGGCCCAGCCAGACAGCTCCGGCGACCACGACGAGCCCGAGATAGAGCGCCCCTCCCGCGATGCCGGACACCGCGTGGAGGGCACCGGACGGCCCGCTCTCCCTCCAGCGGTTCACCGCCCCGGCCCCGTACGCCAGCGTCAGGAGGACGGCGCCGAGCACGACGGCCGCGGCCAGCAGCCGCATCGGCTCGTCCAGCGGGTTCAGCCAGAGCACCGGAAGGACTCCGGTCGGGCCGAAGAACTCGCCGTAGGCCAGCCCCGCCAGTGTGCTGGCCAGTCCCGCTCCGGCCACGAGCGGCCACAGCGGGCGCAGTGACGCCGCCCGGCGCGGGCGGCCGCCGCGCAGCAGGAGCCCGGCCAGGAGCAGCAGCGCACCGTGCCCGGCGTCGCCGAACATGACGCCGAACATCACCGCGTACACAAGGCCCGCCGGCACCGTGGGATCGAGGTCGGAGTAGGGCACCGTCCCGTAGGTGCGCACCAGCGGTGTGAACGAGCGCCGTATCGCGCCGGTGTCGCGCAACAGGGTCGGAGGGTCGGCCCCGCGCGGTGCCTTCAACGGCACCAGCGCCGCCCCGGCACGGGCCAGGCGCTCGGCGGTCGCGGGCACGTCGACGGCGGGGCACCAGCCGGCGAGCGCCCCGACCTCACCGTGCCGCACCACTCCGGAGAGCCGCTCCTCGAGCTGGGCCTCCCCCGCCAGCAGATCGGCCCGGCCCGCGCGCTCCAGGGCGTCGAGGTCGGGGGAACTGGCGCTGACGACGGCTTTCACGGGCCCGGAGCGCAGGCGCCGCAGGCGGTCGGCCGCCTCCCCCCTCGCTGTGCCGTCGGAACTGTCGAGCTCCACACAACCCGCCTCTGCGACGCGCACCAGGGCCTCCCGCACGGCGTGCAGGGGGGCGATGATCGCCACCCGCTGCATGCGAACGGGACCCACGGCATCAGGACGGAGCATCGAGCGCCTCCGGTGATCCGCCGCCCCGTGCGGCCAGCTCCAATGCCCCGCGTACCCTCCAGGCGTCCGTGGACAGCACCGCGACCGCACCCACCACCGGCCCGGAGCCGGGGCGGGATGCGCGCAGCAGCTCGGAGCCGTCCCGAGCGAGCCGTTCCCACCACCGGATCTCCGCCCGCCACAGGTCCTCAGCGGCGTCGAGCCCGTCCAGTGCCCAGCGCGCGGACTCCGGCAGCCGCCGCTGGAAGCCGGCGAACGAGGAGGCCGCGACCGCCGCCCGCCCGAGCAGCCGGGTGGCCGTCCGGGCAGAGGGTCCGGTCAGCGGGCGACCCACGAGGAACACCTCGCGCGCGATCAGCAGAGCGAGCCGTCCCGCTGCCCAGTGGGCGGCCCGGGGCACGGAGTCAGCGGTGCGCACCGCGGCGGAGACCCGCATCCCGGTGGCCACCGCGGCCGGCGTGTCGGCGCCGGGGTCGCCCCACACGGAGGTGGCGAGTTCGGCCCTGAGCGCAGCCGGCGTTCCGGTCCGGGACAGCCGGGGCCACGCCGTCGCCAGCGTGCCGAGGACGTAGGGCGGGTGGGGCCGGGCCGGAGCCGCTCCGGACATGTCGCGGAGATGCTCCTCGGTGTTGGAGATCTCGAACCCTGCCGCCAGCGCCCGGATCACCACCGCGCCGCCGCGTGGCTGCCAGCCCGCGAGGACACGCAGGTGCCACAGCAGTGTCGCCGCGACCGCCCGCTGGGCCTCGGCGAGCGACGCCCCGGGAGCGAGGTCGCGCCGGTAGGACGTGCCTCCCAGGTAGCGCAGGGCGGCGTCGAGTGTCGGGGCGGAGGCCACCTCCCGGAGTCCGGTCGCGCCGAGGCATCGCGACCGCAGGTTCCGGGCCCGCGTGGCCCCGGCCACCCATCCGGCGCTCACGTCGGGCCCTCTTCTTCCGGCTGTCCGTTCCGGGGCTGTCCGTTCCGGGTGGGTGCCCGGGGCGGGGCGCCTTCCCCTGTGCCGAGTTCCTCGAGGACGAGTGCGGCCACACGGTCCACAAGAGCGGGTGTGCGTGCCGCAGCCCGTCGGCATACGCGTGTCGCCTCCCGCTCGGCGTCACGGAGGAGCACGGCCGCCTCGGCCTCGGCGGAGCGACGTGTCCGGACGGCGGCTTCCGCACGCACCTCGTGGGCGCGGACGCGTGCCTGCTCCACGATCTCCTCGGCCTGCCGCGCGGCCTCGGCCCGCACGCTCGCAGCGTCCCGGGCAGCCTGCTCACGCACGGCCCGTGCCTCGGCCTCCGCCCGCTCCAGCAGCGCGAGCGGCGGCTGCAGTTCGGCGGCGGCCTCTGCTGAACGATCCGCGGGCACACCCCCGGGTGCCGCACGGCCGGGCGGCACCCGGGGGCGAAAACGCGTCAGGAAATCCCGGAATCCCGCCATGGGCTCCCCTCACGTCTGGCCCTGTTCCAAGTTTCCGCTCTCATGTCGGCGCTGTCGCGCTGTGTGGGTCGCTACGGGGTGCAGGGCATGGGCCCGGGATCAATGCGACACTGGCCGCGTAGGAGACCGACTGTGCCTGTCGGGAGGTTGCGGTGAGTGACTACGAACGTCGAGCCGCCGCGCGAGAAGCCCGTGGCGCCGTTCCCCGCCGCTCCTGGACACCGGAGGAAGAGCGCCGCCAGGATCTGCTGCAACGCTATCTCGGTGCCCTCGCCTCCGTCTCCGCGTCGGAGGCGAGGGCGAGCGGATCTCCGGCAGCACCGGCCTCGGCCCCCGCCCGGCCGCAGGACCGTGACCGGGCACCGCAGGCACCACGTGTGCGCGATGTCATGAACGCCCCGGCCGTCTCGGTCGCCGGCGACACACCGTTCCCGGACGTCGTCCGCGCCCTCTCCGGCGAACACCTGAGCTCAGTGCCCGTGGTGGACAGCGAGGACCATGTGATCGGTGTGGTCTCCGAGTCCGACCTGCTCGCCAAGGCCGCCGTCATGGCTGTCCCGCACCGGCCGGGCCCCATCGGGAGGTTCCGCGAGCGCCACCTCTACGAGAAGAGCCGGGGTGAGACTGCGGCCACCCTCATGACGTACCCGGCGGTCACCGTCCATCCGGGCGACCTGGTGGCCGATGCCGCCTGGACTGCTGCTCGCGGACGCTTCAAGCGCTTGCCCGTCATGGACCACCTGGGCCGGCTCGTGGGTACGGTCAGCCGCATCGACCTGCTCAGGGCACTCATCCGCGACGACACCGAGATCCGTGAGGAGATCGAGTCCCGGATCCTGCGCCGTGGGCTCCTCGTCAGCCCTGACACCGTCGACGTGACGGTGGAGAACGGGATCGTCACCGTGAGCGGGACGCTCGATCCGGAGCTCGTGCCCGAACTTCTGGACGCGATCCGGGAGATCGAGGACGTGGTCGACGTGGTCGACCGTCTCGGCCCCGGGTGACCGTGGTTCGGTCAGCAACACGCGGCGGGCCTCGAAGAAGCCCGAGGCGCACCGCCCCTTCGCCTCTTCAGGAGGTCCGCAATGCCTGAAACCCCGCACATCGTGAGCGATGTGATGACCCAAACGGTCGTGGCCGTCGGGCGCGACGCACCCTTCAAGGAGATCGTCCGGACCATGGAGCAGTGGCAGGTCAGCGCCATGCCGGTGCTCGAGGGAGAGGGGCGCGTCATCGGTGTCGTCTCCGAGGCCGACCTGCTCCTCAAGGAGGAGTTCCGCGACAGCGATCCGGTCCTCCTCGAGCAGCGTCGGCGCCTGTCCGACATCGCCAAGGCCGGAGCGGTGACGGCCGGTGATCTCATGAGTACGCCCGCCCTCACGATCCACCCCGACACCACCCTGGCCCAAGCGGCAAGGATCATGGCCGTCAAGCACGTCAAACGACTGCCCGTGGTCGACGACCTGGGCATGCTCCAGGGCATCGTCAGCCGCGCCGACCTGCTGAAGGTCTTTCTACGACCGGACGCGGACATCGAGGAGGAGGTGCGCCGCACGGTGGTGTCCTACCTCTTCCCGGCCTTCAGCCACGCCATTCACGTGAACGTGCACGAGGGGGTCGTCACGCTCCGCGGACACATCCAGGACACCTCGCTGATCTCGGTGGCCGTCCGGCTCGCCCGCGCCGTGGAAGGTGTCGTGGACGTCGAGCCCCATCTCACCGGCGAGCCCACCCGTACGGCCGAGCCCCGGGACGCGACATAAGGCTCGGCTGTCCGACACGGGTACGCTCCAGCCCGTCCTCACGGCTTGTCCGAGCGATCGGCCCAGCAGACAAGATCTGTTCCCACGGCCTCCACCGGAGCCGAGTCCCGGAACGGAACGGTCACCCACGGAATCGCGCGGACCACAGTGATGTGCCCCGGCTTGTGTGGAGTCGAGTTGCCGGAGTCCAGGCGATCGAGGGGGTTGTCCTCGGCTCGAACTCGACCGGCGCGGACCGGAACGCCGCTCGCAGCTCCGCCTGCCGGGGACACCTGGCGTGGGGTGGGCGTTGCCGCCGCAGGCACACGAAAACCGGTCCGGCAGAAGCCACCGCGCCGAACCCACCAGCTAGGCGACCGCGAACCGGGCGGCTGCCGGGCCCCGCTCCACCGCCCGAAACTCGAGGCCCTCCCCGCCCAGCACGGAACCAGCACGGGACAGGTCACCAGGGATGACCAGGGGTACCCACAGGTCAGCGCCGAACCAGCACCGGCACCACCGACGAGCCCCTCACGGACGGAACGAACCCCCCTGGTCTGCCCATTTACTACGCCAACATCACGGCGGGCGACTCCTTCATCGCCCGTCACGACCCGGGACCCGTACTCCCGTCATGAGCCCGATGACCGCAATGCGAACCGGTGGTGGTCACGCGTCCCCGTATGCCTCGCCGCCCAGCTCGAAGCGGGCGGTCCCGGCGGTCGCGTCCGCGAGCCAGGACCGGAAGGCGTCCACCTCGGAGTCGGGGAGGGCGATCTCGATCGTGACCGCCTCGGCGTAGCGCACGTCCCGCACCGTGCGCCCCGTGGAGCGCAGGTCGTTCTGGATCTTGCCGGCCCGCTGGTGGTCGACCGTCACCGTGGCCAGCCGGAACCGGCGGCGGGTGAGTGTGCCGACGGTGTCCAGTGCCTCGCCGACGGCGCCGCCGTACGCGCGGATCAGCCCGCCCGCGCCGAGCTTGACACCGCCGTAGTAACGGGTGACGACCGCGACGACGTACCGCATGTCACGGCGCAGCAGCATCTGGAGCATGGGGACGCCCGCGGTGCCGCCGGGTTCCCCGTCGTCGTTGGCCTTCTGGACGGAGGCGTCCGCGCCGATGACGTACGCCCAGCAGTTGTGGGTGGCGTCGGCGTGCTCCTTGCGGACGCCGGCGATGAACTCCTGCGCCTCCTGCTCGGTGGCCGCCGGGGCGAGGGCGCACAGGAAGCGGGAGCGGTTGATCTCGGTCTCGTGCACACCCGCGCGGGCGACGGTGCGGTACTCGTCCTGCATCCGGCCAGCCTATGCGGCGCCCCGGGGCACGGTCATGGCGGCCAGCAGGGCTGTGCCGGGGACGAGGTCCGGCCACCCGGCGCCGCGCCAGGACAGTACGGCGATCGCGGAGGTCGGGAACTTGGTGCGGACCCGGTCGAGCGTGTCGTCCACACCCTCGCCCGCCAGTGCCACGACGAGGTCCGCCAGACCCGGGTTGTGGCCGATCAGCAGCAGGGTGCCGACATCGGTGGGCACCTCGTGCAGCACGGCCAGGAGCGCGGGGACGTCGGCGGCGTACAGCCTCGGTTCGTGCCGGACCGGCACGGACGTGTCCCACTGCGCCGCCGCCAGTTCCCAGGTCTCGCGGGTGCGGACTGCGGTGGAGCACAGCACGAGACCGGGCAGGCCGATGGTCTCGGCGATCGCGCGTCCGGCTGCGGGCGCGTCCCGGCGGCCGCGCGCGGCCAGCGGGCGGTCCCGGTCGGCGACGCCGTCGGGCCAGGCGGACTTGGCGTGCCGCAGGACGACCAGGCGTCGCTCCCGTCCCGCACCGGTGCGCCCGGTCGCCCCGGTCGTCCCCGCCGCCCCGCTCACGCCGGGGCTCCCAGGTCTCGGGCGAGGTCGAGGCCGAGCAGCCGGTCCGCGTAGACGTACGTCTCGAAGCGGGCGCCGTCCGGCAGCTCCGGTGCGGTCTCCACGTCCCGCAGCACGCGGAGGACGCCGACCGCGTCCAAGTCGTCCTCCCAGGCGGTGCGCAGGTCCGCGCGCACCTCGTCGGGGATGGGCCGCGAGGGCCGGTGCGCCCAGGCGGCGACCGCGCCGCGCCAGCGCGCGAGGGTGCCGGCCGCGTCGTCCAGGGCGGCCGGGCCGAGCCGCAGCGGGCTGCTCCTGGGGTGCGCGAGCAGGGCGAGGCGCAGAACGGTCGGGTCGGTGCCGTCCGGTGCGCCGGGGGCTTCCGGACGGACGGGCGCGACGGCGACCCGGACTCCGTCGGGTGTCTCGCCGCCCTCGCTCACCACGTGCAGGACCTGGGCCTCGCCCAGCCCCGTGCCGGCGTCCCGGCTGTCCTCGAAGGGCCGTACGCCGAGGGCCGCGCCCGCCGCGCGCAGTTCGGGCAGGTCCCGTTCGCCCACGAGCAGCGCCCACACCGGGGTGCCGCCGAGTTCCAGGGCACGCACGAGCAGGTCGGCGACGAGCAGCACCCGCAGGTTCGTCGGGTCGAATCCGCGCGTGTGGGCCTCGACGCGGGTGAGGCCCCGCCGGGCGGGGGTGGCGTCCACGGGTTCGCCGGTCCGGGCGTCGGTGATGCGCAGCACGAGGCGAGCGTAGGCGCACGAGCGGGCCCGCGCAGGCATCTCGCACGCTTTTCGGGCCCGTCGTGGCTCCGGGACGTACCCTCGCCCCCGGGAATCACCGCACTGCCGTGCCCTGCCGGTCGGGCTGTCCGGCGGCAGGGCCGGGCAGGAGTCCGTGACCGCGGTGCCGTTCACATACCGGCTGATCACCTCGCTCACCCAGCTGTACTGCGGGTTCAGCAGGTCGGCGGCGCCGATCGCGGCCACCGCGCCGCCGATCCCGGCCGGCAGCCACCAAGAAGACGTACGCGGCGGAGCCGCCGGATGCGCCACACCGCCGCCGTCGGCCTCCCGGTCCTTCAGCTCGGGAAAGATCTCGGTCCGCACAAGCAACTCCTCTTCAG
Organism: Streptomyces sp. NPDC050388; assembly: GCF_040655635.1. Taxonomy (NCBI): domain Bacteria; kingdom Bacillati; phylum Actinomycetota; class Actinomycetes; order Kitasatosporales; family Streptomycetaceae; genus Streptomyces; species Streptomyces sp. NPDC050388. The sequence continues at coordinate 12,288 of NZ_JBFAKH010000083.1, read as the reverse complement.
CGCTTCCCGGACGGCGCCTCCGTCCGATGCCGCTCACGCTAGGAATCGGGGGGCGCGACGACATCCCGCCCACGCAGTCACCTGCTCGTACTCCGCGTGAGCACGCCGTACATCGATCGTGGTACGGACGTCGCTCCGGATGGGCGGTCTCCACCGCCCGGTGGAGGGCACCGGTCGCTGCTCGCCGAAGCGAAATAGTCGCGGTGCTCATGGGGTTGTCACAGCATCGAGATCACGTATCCACAGGAGGCGTCCATGTACGGTGACAGTGCCACGGTCCGCAGAATCCTGTCCGAGACGGGCGACACCTGGGCCGTGGTGGGCCTGTCGTCGAACCGGCAGCGCGCGGCGTACGGCGTCGCCCAGGTGCTGCAGCGCTTCGGCAAGCGGGTGGTGCCGGTGCATCCGAAGGCCGAGACGGTGCACGGCCGGCAGGGGTACGCCTCGCTCGCGGACATCCCCTTCGAGGTGGACGTCGTCGACGTGTTCGTGAACAGCGACCTGGCCGGAGCGGTCGCGGACGAGGCCGTCGCCAAGGGCGCCAAGGCGGTGTGGTTCCAACTGGACGTCATCGACGAGGCGGCCTACGAGCGGACCCGCGCGGCGGGCCTGGACATGGTGATGGACCGCTGCCCGGCGATCGAGATACCGCGCCTGGGCTAGCCGGGGCCGGGCCGGCGGCAGACTTCAGGGCCGGGGCCCCGCGAGCCCCGGGGCGCCCCACACCGGGAACCAGCGGGTCAGATCGCCCTCGATGCGCAGGTCGTCCGCGAGGAGCGCCCTGATCTGGAGTTCCAACGCGTTGTCGCGCCGCTCCGTGCCGTCGGGGAGCGGCGCGAACGGGTAGAAGGTGCCGCGCTTGTAGAGATAGACCAGCGCCAGGGCCCGGTGGTCCGGCGTGGCCTGGAACCCGATCAGGGAGCAGAGGAGCTGCGGGCCGAAGCCCGCGTCCTGGAGGAGCGTGTTGACGGCGTGCAGATCGTTGACCAGTGAGGCGGTGTCGTCGGCGGGTTGACGGACGAGGAGCCACGTGTACCCGTACGCGTCCTTGGTGTACTCGACGGGCGTGCCGCCCCGGCCGGTGTCGGCGTCGAGCAGGTCCCGTACCTCCTGCTGGAGCCGGTCGAAGGCGCCGCCCTCCACGCTCGCGAAGCAGACCGATCCGGTCCCGGTCGGTGTGAACCCCGCCCCCGCCTGCACGGTGATCGCGGCCGCGGGCAGGCTGAAGAGCTGGTCGAGGTCCGGGCGCACCGGTTTGCTGCGGCCGAGGATGGTGTCGAGGAGTCCCACGGCGCGGCACCTCCATGCGTCGTCATGCCCGGCCGAGCTGGGCCGAGATCCGGCCGAGCTGGTCGAGGCGCTGTTCGAGGGTGGGGTGGGAGGAGAGCAGCCGGCTCAGGCTCTCCCGGGAGGAGAAGGCCGGTGCGAACCAGAAGGCGTTGAACGGCTCTGCCCGGCGGAGGTCCTTCGTCGGGATCCTCGCCATCTCGCCGGTCACCTTGGTGAGCGCGGACGCGAGTGCGGACGGGCGGCCGGTGAGCAACGCGGCGGAGCGGTCGGCGGACAGTTCGCGGTAGCGGGACAGCAGCCGGGTCAGCAGGAAGCTGATCACGTACACGACGGCACTGACCAGGGGGATCAGGAGTGCCACGAGGGCGGTGGTGCTGTCGCGGCTGGTGCGGCCGAGCCCGGTGTAGAGCGCGACACGCGTCATGACACCGGCCAGGACACCGAGGAACGAGGCGATGGTCATCACGGCGACGTCCCGATGGGCGACGTGCGACAGCTCATGGGCGAGGACGCCCTCCAGCTCCTCCGGTTCCAGACGACGGAGCAGACCCGTGGTGACGCATACCAGGGCCGTTCTCTCGTTGCGGCCGGTGGCGAAGGCGTTCGGTATGTCGCTGTCGGCGATCGCCACCCGCGGCTTGGGTATGTCGGCGAGGGCGCAGACGCGGTCCACGGAGCCGTGCAGCCCGGGAGCCTGCTCGGGAGTGACCTCGCGCGCGCCCATGCTGAAGGCCGCGATCCGGTCACTGAACCAGAACTGCGCGACGAACAGGATGCCCGCGATCAGCAGGATGACGGGCCACGCGTTCTTCAGGAGGGCCAGCAGAACGCCGACGAAGACGACATAGAGCAGTCCGATCAGGAACATCGTCGTCACCATGCGGGTGGTGAGGCCCCGGTCCGGGGCGTACCGCGAATGCGACCGGGTCTTGGGCATCCGGATCACCTCCAGTGAACATGCACTGCCACACTGCACATCCCTCTCCTGCCAGTGTGCCCCTTCCCCGCACGACGGGGCCCGGTGCGGAACCCGCCGGCCCGGGCCGATGTGCACGGCGCGAGACGTCTGCACCCGCTGCTGCCGTCAGTCGTGCGGGGGAGGGTCGCCGGTCCGGTGGTCGGCCAGGTTCAGCGCCTCGTCCACCAGCCGGCGCAGATGTCCGTCACGCAGTGAGTAGACCACCCTGCGGCCCTCCTTCCGCGTGTCCACCAGCCCCGCGAGGCGCAGCCGTGCCAGGTGCTGGCTGACCGCGGGGCGCGCTGCCCCGCACACCTCGGTGAGCGTGCTGACGTCGGCCTCGCCGCCGGTCAGGGCGTGCAGCAGGGTCAGCCGGGTCCGGTCACCGAGCAGGGCGAGGAGTTCCGCCGCGAGCACGAACTGCCGGCCGCCGGGAGTGCGTGGGTGCGCATCGTGCGCAGGTGAGAGGTGCATGCGTGCGCTCATACGCACATAATGGTCCCCTGGACGGCACCCCGTCCACCCCGCCCACCGGAAGGGGATCCACATGAGCCCCCGGCACGAGCACCCGCACCCCGGAACGTCCCCGCGCCGTCGCCTGCTCGCCCCGCACTCCCACGAGATCGCCGACAAGCTCGACTCCGCCCTCGAGTCCTCGGCCCCCGGCCTGCGGGCACTGTGGATCTCGCTGGCGGTGCTCGGCGTGACGGCGCTGGCCCAGGCGGTCGTGGTGGTCGCCTCGGGCTCGGTCGCGCTGCTCGGCGACACGGTGCACAACGCCGCGGACGCGCTGACCGCCGTACCGCTCGCCCTCGCCTTCGTGCTGGGCCGGCGCGCCGCCACCCGCCGTTTCACCTACGGCTACGGCCGGGCCGAGGACCTGGCCGGCATCGCGATCGTGCTGACGATCGCCGCCTCCGCGGCGTTCGCCGGCTGGACGGCGGTGGGCCGGCTGCTCGATCCGCGTCCCGTGGACCATGTCCCGGCGGTCGCCGTGGCCGCACTCGTCGGATTCGCGGGCAACGAGTGGGTGGCCCGCTACCGCATCCGGGTCGGCCGTGCCATCGGCTCGGCCGCGTTGGTCGCCGACGGACTGCACGCCCGGACGGACGGGTTCACCTCACTCGCCGTGCTGCTGGGGGCCGGCGGATCGGCTCTGGGGTGGCAGCTCGCGGACCCCGTCGTGGGACTGGTGATCAGCGCGGCGATCACCCTGGTGCTGCGGGACGCCTCGCGGGAGGTGTTCCGGCGGGTGATGGACGCCGTCGACCCGGCGCTCGTGGACCGGGCGGAGCGGGCACTGACCCGGGTCCCCGGGGTGCGCGGCGTGGGCGAACTGAGGCTGCGCTGGATCGGGCACCGGCTGCGCGCCGAGGTGGCGATCGTGGTGGACGGCGGGGCGACGGTGCGGGAGGCCCATCGCATCGCGGTCGACGCCGAGCACGCCCTGCTGCACGCCGTGCCCCGGCTGACCGCGGCCCTGGTCCACGCCGACCCGCAACCCGTCCCCGGCGAGCGGGACCCCCACCTGCCCCTGGCCCACCACGCGACGGCGTGACCGGGACGCCCCGGCTCCGCCTGAGCCGGGCGCGGCGCCCCGCTCAGGCCACTCCCAGGCCTTCCAGCACGACCGCACCCGGCAGTTCGGCGAAGGCCTTGCCCGGCACGAGGAGTTTGCCCTGGCGGCGTCCGCTGCCGACCAGCACGTACGGCAGGTCGACGACGGCCGCGTCCACCAGCACCGGCCAGTCGGCCGGGAGCCCGATCGGGGTGATGCCCCCGTACTCCATGCCGCTCTCCCCCGTGGCCGTGTCCATCGGGGCGAACGACGCCTTGCGGGCGCCGAGTCGGCGGCGCACGACTCCGTTGACGTCGGCCCGGGTGGTGGACAGGACGAGGCACGCGGCGAGGGTGGTTTCGCCGCCGCGCTTGCCCGCCACCACCACGCAGTTCGCCGACCGCTCCAGCAGGTCCTGGCCGTAGTGCTCCACGAAGACGGCGGTGTCGGCCCAGCGCGGATCCGTGTCGACGTAGAGGATCTGCTCGGCGGGGACGCTGCCGTTCCAGGCACGGACGGCCGCGGCGACCGGCGCGGTGAGCCGGTCGAGGCAGTCGGGGGCCGGGGTGGCGTGGTCGAAGGAGCCGATGGGTGCGCGCATGGCGGCACCGTAACAGCCGCTCGGCGGGCGCCGGTGGGACGTCTCAGCGCACGGGCGGGACCGAGACCGCCATGACCATCTCCATGGGTTCGTCGCCCTGGTTGCCGTAGGTGTGCGGGGTGTCGGCCTCGAAGGAGGCGCTGGAACCGGCCGGGACGCGGTGCTCCGTGCCGTCGACGGTGAGCGTCAGCTCCCCGGCCGTGACGTGGATCAGCTCGACCGTGCCGGCCGGGTGCGGGTCGGAGTCGCTGCTCTCGCCCGGCATGAGACGCCAGTCCCACATCTCCACCGGTCCGGGGGCCTCGGTGCCCGCGAGCAGCCTGTTCCAGCTGCCGGCCTCGGTGTGCCAGAGCCGTACGGCCCGGTCGGCGGGGACGATGCGGACCTTGGGGCCCCGCTCGTAGTCGAGCAGGGTGGTGACGCTGACGCCGAGCGCGTCGCCGATCTTGACGACGGTGCCGATGCTCGGGTTGGTGCGGGCCTGTTCGATCTGGATGAGCATGCCGCGGCTCACTCCGGCCCGCGCCGCGAGCGCGTCCAGGGTGAAGGCCCGCTCGGTGCGCCAGCGCTTGACGTTGCGCGCCAGCGACTGGGTCAGCAGGTCGAGATCCGACACGTTCCGTCCAATATTCCGGATGACAGCGTTCAACTCGTGCGACTGCGGTGCGGTGCACCCGATCGTCCACCGAACTGTACTGCGCGCCTCGCCGCGGCAGCGGCCCTCGTCCTGGCCACCGGCCCGCTGGGGGCGGAGGTCAGCTCTCGGGCTCCAGCTCGACCAGCCGGGCCGGAGCCTTGGCGTCCTTGGCGTCCTCGGCGTCCAGCATCGCCAGCGCCCGCAGTTGCTCCGGGGTGATGCCCTCCGGGATCGGCACCGGCGCCGGAGTGCGCAGCGGCGGCTGCCATCCGTCGGCCGGAGTCCAGCGGCGTACGACGCGGGCCGGGGCGCCCGCGACCACGGCGTGGTCGGGCACCGTGCCCCGGACCACCGCGCCCGCGGCCACCACCACGTTCCGCCCGATCCGCGCGCCCGGCAGGATCACCGCCCCGGTGCCGATCCAGCAGCCGGGACCGATCTCCACCGGGTCCATCCGCGGCCACTGCTTGCCGATGGGCTCGTGGGGATCGTCGTAGGAGTGGTTGGTGGACGTGATGTAGACGTACGGCCCGAAGTAGCAGTCGCTGCCGATGGTGACGGTGGTGTCGGCGATGACATGGCTGCCGCGACCCAGGACGACGCCGTCACCGAGACGCAGGATCGGGGCGGGGCCCAGCTCCAGACCGGGCATCAGGCCGGCGGTGAGGGTGACCTGTTCGCCGATGATGCAGTGGGCGCCGAGATGGATCCAGGGCTCACCGAAGACGGTGCCGAGCGGGAAGGCCAGCCTGGTGCCCGTTCCCATCGCGCCGAACCGGAAGCGGCCGGGGTGTTCGGCGGTCACCGAGCCCGTGCGCTGCGCCCACGCCCAGCCGGCGTGGACGGCGCGCTGCGCGAGGCGGCGCAGCGAGGACGAGAACGTGTTCCTGCTCTTCGGCACCCGCTCACCGTAGTCGGCGGGCGCGCCGCCGAAGAGCCGGACGCCCTGTGATCTTCACCCCACCGGGCCGGCGTACGGTGCCTGACATCACCCGACCAGGAGGCGACGATGACGCACAGGGCACTGATCACCGGTATCGGCGGCAGGGAACCGCAGGTGGACCAGGAGGCCTTCGTGGCACCCACCGCCACGGTGATCGGGGACGTGACACTGCGGGCGGGCACCAGTGTCTGGTACGGCGCGGTCCTGCGCGGTGACGTGGAGAGCATCTCCGTCGGCGCGAGCAGCAACGTCCAGGACAACTGCACGCTGCACGCCGATCCCGGCTTCCCCGTCACCGTCGGCGAGCGGGTCTCCATCGGGCACAACGCCGTGGTGCACGGGGCGACGGTCGGGGACGACTGCCTGATCGGCATGGGCGCCACGGTGCTCAACAGCGCGGTGGTCGGCGCCGGTTCCCTGGTGGCCGCACAGGCGCTGGTGCCGCAGGGCATGGAGGTGCCGCCGGGCTCCCTCGTCGCGGGGGTCCCGGCGAAGGTCCGGCGGGAGCTCACGGAGGAGGAGCGTGCGGGACTGACGCTCAACGGGACGAGGTACGCGGAACTGGCGAAGGTGCACCGCGACGCGCACGGCACGCCCTAGGGCGGGACCGGGGCGCCGTCCGGCGCCCGTGCGCGTCGGACGGTGCGTCCTCCCCGATCCCGCCTCCTGCCGGATCAGTCGTGCGCGACGACGGCGACGGGCGCCGCGGAGTGGTGCAGCACGGCATGGGCGATGGGTCCGACGCGGATGCCGAACGGGTTCCGGCGGACGCGGCGCCCGACCACGACGAGCGAGGACTCCCGGGACGCCTCGATCAGCCGGATGGACGGGCTGCCGCCGAAGGACTCCTCCGTCACCTCGACGTCCCCGAACTCCGCTCGCCAGGGGAGGAGCGCCTTCGTCAGCGTCGCGGCCTGCTCCGCGCTGACCTTCTGGTACGTGTCCGGGTCGGCCGGCAGCCCGTGGACGTAGTACGGCGGCAGGTTCCAGCCGTGCACGACGCGCAGGCCGGTGCCCCGGCGGGCCGCCTCGGCGAACGCGAACCGGATCACCGCGTCGTCGGGCCGGTCGGCGTCCACGCCGAGGAGGACGGGCCGGTAGCGGGTCGCGGCGGACGGGATGCCCGTGGGATCCGGCTCGTGCTCGTCGGCGGCCTGCTCCCCGGCGCGGACCAGGACGACGGGCCGCTCGGCACGGGCCACGACGGCGAGGCCGACGGAGCCGACCAGGAATCCGGCGAAGGCGCCCATCCCCCGGGAGCCCAGCACGAGCAGTTCGGCGTCCTCGGCCGCCTCGGCGAGCACCTCGTGGGGTCGGCCGGCGGCCTGCTCCGCGGCGACCTCGATGCCGGGGTGGCGCAGCCGCAGCCCCTCGGCGGCCTCACGCCGCGCACTGTCCCAGTCGGCGGCGGAGGAGTTCTCCGCGCCGAGGAACGGTGCCCGGGCCGCAGGCTCCGGAAGGGGCTCGCGGACCTCGAGCAGCCGCAGCGGCAGACCACGGAGCTTCGCCTCGCGGGCCGCCCATTCGGCGGCGGCCCGGCTCTCGGCCGAACCGTCGAAGCCGACCGTGATGGTGCGGGACATGACGTGCGCCTCCTGTTGTCGGTGGATCATCCACAGCGTCGGGCGGGAGAATAGCCTGACGGCAGGGACCGCAGGTCCCCCGCGGGTGCCGAAGGTCCCGCCCCGTGGAGAAGGCAGCGGCCGGGCCACCGGGTCCCCTCGGCGTGCGGGAGCGGCCTCGCACGGGACGGACGTGAAGCATCAGGGCCGTACGGCCCATGGCCACGGACGGGGTTCCGCAGGAGGCTGGGATCACAACGGCAGTTCCCGCACCCCGTATGGGAGGCCCGCGATGTTCGCTCCCCCGTCCCCCAGCATGCCGCGCGCTCTGCCCGCCGGGCACCGGGTGAAACTCCTGCAGACCGCTCGGGAGGTGTCCTTCCCGCAAGGGGCCCGGCTGTTCGAGGAGGGCGGCCACGCGGACCGGTTCTGGGTGGTCCGTACCGGCACCGTCGAACTCGACATGCACGTGCCCGGTCGCCGGGCCGCCGTCATCGAACGTCTCGGCCACAACGAACTCGTCGGCTGGTCCTGGCTGTACCGCCCGCACGTCTGGCATCTGGGCGCCGAGGCGGCCACTCCGGTGCGGGCCTACGAGTTCGACGCCGCGGCGGTCCACGCGCTGAGCGAGGAGGAGCCGGCCCTCGGACGGGATCTCTCCCAGTGGGTGGGCGACGTGGTCGCCCACCGGCTGCACGCCGCCCGGATCCGGCTGCTGGACCTGTACGGCCCTTACGGGTCGGGCAGCGGCGTCTGAACCGAACCCGGCACCGCCGCCCGCCCCCTTGGTCAGCCGTTGGGCCGGAGGGTCCAGACGACCGTCATCTCCCCGGTCACGGCGCCGTCCTCGCGCCGGATGGCGACCGACACCGGGAACTCGGGACGCCGGCCCTCGTCCAGTTCCGCCACGACCTCGGCGGCCGGGCGGCCGAGGGTCGCGGTGGCGGTGACCGGGCCCATCGCCAGCTTCTTGTAGGCGATCTCGGCGCGGACCGCCAGTGGCACGGCTCGCGCGAGCTGGTCCCCGAAGGCGGCGAGCACGATGGCGCCGCTCGCCGACTCACCGAGGGTGAACATGGCACCGGCGTGCGGACCGCCCACGTGGTTGTGGTAGTCGCCCTGATCCGGCAGGGACACCACGGCCCGTTCCGAAGTGGTCTCCAGGAACTCGAGGTTGAGGGTCCGGGCCATGGGCACCGTGGCGGCGAGCATCTCGCCGATGGTCATCTGGTCTTGGCTCATGGCCGCATGTTACCCACGAGTAGAACATGCTGGCCAGGCTCTGTACCCGCTCTCCGACGGCCCGCACCGGCGGCCCGCCGCGCGGCGCCCACCCCTGGTTGCTACGTCCCTGTCAAAGGACAGTGACCTGATCGTTTCCCTGGCAGGACTAGGGTGGCTGACCATGTGGCCAGGAAACCAGCCGCCCGGGGGCGAGCAGAACCCGCAGTCGAACAATCCGTATCAGCAGCCGGGATACCAGCAGCCGAATCCGTATCAGCAGCCCGGTGCCCAGCAGCCCAACCCCTACGCGCAGCAGCAGTGGGGGACGCCGGCCACTGTGGGCATGCCCCAGCCGCCGCAGGGCGGGGGCGGCGGGAACCGGACGAAGCTGGTGGCCGTCGTGGCGGCGACGGCTGTCGTCGTGGCCGCCGGCGTCACCGGTTTCCTGGTGCTGGGCGGCGACAAGGACGACACGGCCGACAAGAAGGACGAGGGGCCGTCCGTGAGCGCGTCCGCGGAGCCGAGCACATCCGAATCCGGCTCCGAGGACAACCCGCGGGGCGGTGAGGCGGAGAAGGCGACCGTTCCGGGCTGGCAGGTCGTCACGAACACCCGTTTCGGCACCAAGTTCGACGTCCCGGCCGACTGGGAGATAGAGACCCCCGACACCAGCGTGGGCTTCGAATGGGAGGAGGAGGACGGTGAGACGGACCGCACCACCGTCACCGCCCCGGCCTATCTGAAGTCCAAGTGGTGCACGAGCGACGACGACAAGGACGGCCGCGAGGAGGACACCTCCCTCGTCACCGCCGGAACCCGTGGTGAGAACGGCGCCAAGACCACTGACATGGCGGCGGAGACCCGTGTGCCGTGGTGGATCTTCGGCGGTTACACCCAGCCCGACAAGAAGAGCGTGAAGATGGAGAAGCCGAAGGCGTACACGACCGCCTCGGGCCTCAAGGGCAGTGTCGCCACCGCGCACTCGGAGGGCACTCCGCAGAACGGCAAGTGCGACAGCGAGGGCAAGGCGATCACCTTCGCGTTCAAGAACGGTGCCGGGGACTTCGTCACCTGGAACCTGTACGGCGCCAAGGGCGTCAAGGACGAGATCCCGGAAGAGACCGTGCAGAAGATCCTCAGCACGGTGCGACTCACCGAGGAACCGCCGACCGAGTCCTGACGGGGTCGTAGCGGACGGCGGACGGCGGGAAACGGGCGGAGCGGCCCTCGGCGCATTTGGCAAGTCGGCCGCCCCCCGGCGATAGTCACGGTGTGCCGACCATCGATTCCCGTCGCCGTCCCGCCTGGGCGGGCCGCAACTACACGCTGCTGACCGCGTCCGCGGTGGTGACGAGCCTGGGCAGTCACGGTGCACTGATCGCCTCCGCGTTCGCGGTGCTGGCCGCGGGCGGGGACGCCGGCGACGTGGGCCTGGTGGCCGCCGCCCGCACCCTGCCGCTGGTGCTGTTCCTGCTGATCGGCGGTGCCGTCGCGGACCGACTGCCGCGCCACCGTGTGATGGTCGCGGCCAATGTCCTGAACTGCCTCTCGCAGGCCGCGTTCGCGGCCCTCGTCCTGGCCGGTGAGGCCCAACTGTGGCAGATGATGCTGCTCAGCGGCCTGGGCGGAGTCGGCCAGGCGTTCTTCGGCCCCGCCGCCGAGGGCATGCTGCTCTCCTCGGTCGAGGGCGAACAGGCCGGCCGGGCGTTCGCGGTGTTCCGGATGGCGATGCAGGGCGCGACGCTCGGCGGCGCCGCCCTGGGCGGCCTCATGATCGCCGCGATGGGGCCGGGCTGGGTGCTCGCGGCGGACGCGGCCGCCTTCGCGGTCGCGGCGGCGCTGCGCGCCTTCCTCGACGTGAAGCACATCCCGCCGCGTGCGCCGGGCGGCGGTCTGCTCGCCGACCTCCGGGACGGGTGGCGGGAGTTCTCCGGCCGACCCTGGCTGTGGGGCATCGTCGTCCAGTTCTCCATCGCCAACGCGGTCGTCGGTGCCGCCGACGCGGTCTACGGTCCGCTCGTGGCCCGGGACCATCTGGGCGGTGCCGCGCCGTGGGGCCTGGCCCTGGCCTTCTTCGGCGGGGGCACGGTGCTGGGCGCGCTGGTGATGACCCGCTGGAAACCGCGCCGTCTGCTGTTCGTCGGCACCCTGTGCGTGTTCCCGCTGGCCCTGCCGTCCGCCGCGCTCGCCGTGCCGGTACCGGTGGCGGTGCTGTGCGCGGTGATGTTCGTGACCGGCGTGAGCGTGGAGGTGTTCGGCGTCTCCTGGATGACGGCCCTGCACCAGGAGATACCGGAGGAGAAACTCTCCCGGGTGTCGGCCTACGACTGGTTCGGCTCGGTGGCGCTGGTGCCGGCCGCGATGGCGCTGGCGGGCCCCGCCGAGTCGGCGTTCGGCCGCACGGAGGCGCTGTGGGGCTGCGCGGCGCTGGTCGTCGTGGTCACGGCGGCGGTGCTGTGCGTGCCGGACGTGCGCAACCTGCGCCGCCGGACCGTGCCCGTCGCCGGGGCGGTCCGGGGCACCGAGTCAGCCGATGCCGAACGCCCCGTCGGGGGGCTCGGGTGACGGTACGGCGTCCTCGTCCCGCACCGGCCCCGCTCCGCCGGTGAAGTCCCGCAGGGCCGCGCCGTGCTCGACGCGGGCGGGGAAGACGTCGGCGGCGGTGCGCCGGGCCAGGGCGGCGATGTCGAGGGGGCGGTGCGCGGCGGCCAGTACGGCGTTGCCGAAGCGGCGTCCGCGCAGGACTCCCGGCTCGGCGATCAGCACCAGCTCCTCGAAGACCGTGCCGAGCGTGGCCAGTTGGGAGCGCAGAAAGGCGAACGGGGCCGCGTCGGCGAGGTTGCCGAGGTAGACGCCGCCGTCCCGCAGGACGCGTGCTGCCTCACGGGCGTAGGCGACGGAGGTCAGGTGCGCCGGGACCCGCGAGCCGCCGAAGACGTCGGCGACGAGGACGTCCGCGGAGGCGCCGGGAGCGGCCTCCAGCCAGGCGCGGGCGTCCGCCGCGTGCAGCGTGACGTCCGCCCCCTCGGGCAGCGGCAACTGCTCGGCGACCAGGTCCAGCAGTTCCCCGTCGAACTCGACGACGTCCTGCCGGGAGCCGGGGCGGGTCGCGGCCAGGTAACGGGGCAGGGTGAGCCCGCCGCCGCCGAGGTGGATCGCGTCCAGCGGGTGCCCCGGCTCGGCGAGGGTGTCCAGGACGTGCCCGAGCCGCCGGACGTACTCGAACTCCAGATGAGCCGGATCGTCCAGGTCGACGTACGACTGCGGCGCCCCGTCGACCGTCAGCAGCCAGGCCCGCTCACGGTCGACGTCGGGCATCAGCTTCGCGGTGCCGTGACCGACGGCACGGGTCACGGGTATCGACTCGTTCACAGTCCCCCATTGTGCCGTCGTGACACCGGTCGGGTGCCCGCCCCGCCCCGTGCATGATTTTAGAAACTCTGCGGGATCCCCGGGCCGGCTCCCCGGGCGATTGATGGTGCGGGCTGCGTTGTCTACTGAACTGCCCGGGAACG
>NZ_JBFAKH010000082.1:0-30513 GCF_040655635.1 Streptomyces sp. NPDC050388 | reverse complement strand
GGAGCGCCGGGACGACATCCATGACGCCTTCCTGCAGTTGGCTGTCTGCCTCATCCTGCACCGGCGCGTCCGAGCACTCTGTTAGGACCTCTAAGTCATTGTGCCCTGCCGCCTGGTCTGATGTCCGTCTCCCGCGTGTTCACGGTGGCCGCGGGGCAATTTGCTCCGGGTCATCTTGGTGAGCTGACCCGGGTCGTGCCGTTCGAACTCGTCGATGCGATTCTCGAAGAAACCCGCACAGTGCAACGTCGGCTGCGAGACCTGCCTTCGCGGGTCGGTGTGTACTTCCTGTTGGCGATGTGCCTGTTCCCGGAGATCAGCTATCGGCTGGTGTGGCAGAAGCTGACGGCGGGGCTGGTCGGCGTGCCGGTCGCCGAGCCGACCGCGAAGGCCCTGCGTGACCTGCGGCGCAGGGTCGGCAGCGCGCCCATGCGCGGGCTGTGTGAGGTGTTGTTGGGGCCGTTGGCTCAGCCGCGGACGCCCGGGGTGCGGTTCGGTGGGTATCGCACGGTCTCCTTCGACGGCTGCAGCTCGATCAGGGTCCCGGACACCGACCGCAACCGAGCCTGGCTCCGCTCTCCGGGCCATGACGGATACTACGGGGATTGAGGTCGTGCTCAGCGGTGTCCGGATGCCGCGGATGAATGCGGTCATGAAACGCTGGGTGCAGACCTGTAGGCGCGAGCTGCTGGACCGGATCTTGATCTGGGATCAGCGGCATCTGCTTCACGCCCTGCGGGAATTCGAGCGTTTCCACCATGTGCACCGGCCCCATCAGGGCATCGCGAACGCCCGCCCGTTGAACCCGTTGCCCCCGCCGATCGTCGATCCGGACCAGATCGCCTGCCTCGAGGTACGACGACGCGATCGCCTCGGCGGCCTTCTCCACGAGTACGAGCATGCCGCCTGACCTGCCCGGACGAGGATTCCGGCAAGGGCAACGTCCTCGACACAGACGCACTGCTCGGACACCGTCGCGAGTGCCTCGCCCGACGCCCCGTCGGCGAAGGCCAGCCGCACATGCAACCAGCGCGTCACGCGCTCGCCCTCCCGCACCTCCCACGCGGGCCACACGGACACCGCACCGTCCGCCGGAGAACGATCGGAAAGATGAAGAAAGAATGCCTCAAGCACACACGCAACGTAAGCGTGTGGTCACTTTCCAGGCGAGCGAACACGCACCCCTCGTGGCGGACGGCACCCTGTCAGCGGAGCACCGGTGGTGCGATGCTGGAGACATCAGCGATCTCCTGTCGGTCCGTGGGGTGAGGAGTTCCGCCGTGCTGCGTGTCGCCGTCGTAGGTTCCGGACCGAGCGGGTGCTACACCGCACAGAGTCTGGTCCAGCAGGACGCCCAGGTGCGCGTCGACGTCCTGGACCGACTGCCGTGCCCGTACGGGCTGGTCCGCTACGGCGTGGCACCGGACCACGAGAAGATCAAGTCGCTGCAGAACAACCTCCGCGCGGTCCTGGAGCACGAGCGGGTGCGCTTCCTCGGCGGGGTGGCGGTCGGCCCCTCAGGAGTGTCGGTCGCCCGGCTGCGGGAGTTGTACCACGCGGTGGTGTACTGCGTGGGCGCCGCCACCGACCGGCGGCTGGGCATCCCCGGTGAGGACCTGCCGGGGAGCTGGTCGGCGACCGAGTTCGTGTCCTGGTACAGCGCTCACCCGGACTCCCCCGGGCAGGGAGGCACCCCCACCGACGACGGGTTCCTGCGCGGGGTCGGGTCGGCCGTGGTCATCGGCGTGGGGAACGTCGCCGTGGACGTCACACGAATGCTGGCCCGGGGGGTGCCGGAGCTGAGCCCGACCGATGTGCCGCACGCCGCCCTGACCGCGCTTGGGGCGAGCCGGGTGACGGACATCGCCATGGTGGGCCGGCGCGGTCCGTCCCAGGCCCGCTTCACCACCAAGGAACTGCGCGAGCTGGGCACCCTGCCGGACACCGGGATCGCCGTGGACCGGGCCGAGTTGGCGCAGGATCCGGCCTACGCCGATCCCTCCGGGCTGCCCGCCCCGCAGCGCCGCAACGTGGAGGTGCTGCGCGGCTGGGCCGAGACTCCCGCACCGAGTGCCCGGCGGCGGATCCGGCTGCGTTTCTTCCTCCGCCCGGTCGAACTGCTCGCCCGGGACGGCCGCGTGGGCGCGGTGCGCTTCGAGCGGACGGTGCCGGACGGGCGCGGTGGCGTGACGGGCACGGGAGCGTACGAGGACATCGAGGCGCAACTGGTGCTGCGTTCGGTGGGGTACCGCGGAGTGGCGCTGGAGGCTCTGCCGTTCGATGCCTTGGGCGGCACGGTGCCACATCTGGCCGGGCGGGTGCTGCGGGAGGGTGCCGTGGCGCCGGGCGAGTACGTGGCGGGCTGGATCAAGCGGGGCCCGACGGGTGTCATCGGTACGAACCGGCCGTGCGCCAAGGAGACGGTGGCCTCCCTGCTGGCGGACACGGCCGCGCTGGTCCGCCGGGACGTGCCCGGGGATCCGCTGGTGGCGCTGCGTACCGAGGGGATCGAGCCGGTCGAGTGGGCCGGGTGGCGGGCGATCGAACGGGCCGAGGCGGAACTCGGCGCCTCGCTGGGCCGGAACGTGGTCAAGCTGCCCGACTGGGCCTCGCTGCTCGATGCGGCGCGGAGGACGGGAGCGTAGCGGCTCGGCGGGCGCCGCCACCTGGCCGGCCCCCAACGACGGCCAGGGCTCGCGGCCCCCGCGGAACATCCCGATTGTCCGGGACAGCGACAAGCCGCCGTCTCAGGTACCGCCCACACGCGCGCGTACCTCCCCGGTCAGCTCCCGCGGCGGCGCTGTCACGTTGTTGAGTGTGTGAGTGTCTGACGGTGTGTCGGATGTGGTGGGGCCGGGGTCCGGCTCCGGGCTCAGGCCGCGGCGGGCCGGCCGGCGACGCCGGTGATCTGGTTCCAGACGGCGAAGCGGGCGGTCATCTCGGTGCGGTATTCGGTGGCGGTCATCCGGTGCCGCCGGGGTCGGAAATGAGGTGAGATGCCGCTGAACGCGGCCAGGAACCGCTGGGCTCCGGCGACGCTGCGGAAGCCCTTCATGGCGCGCTCGCGCTGTCGGGTGGGCTGATGGCTGTTCTCGGCCCGGTTGTTCAGGCCCTGGTGTGAGCGGTGCTCGACCGAGGGCATCACCTCGTGGTGGGCCGCCCCGTAGGAACGGAGCTTGTCCGTGACGATCACCCTCGGCACGGCCCCGATTCCTTTGAGGAGCCGACGGAAGAAGCGCCTGGCCGCGGCCTTGTCGCGCCGGTTCTGGACGAGGATGTCCAGCACGTTGCCGTCCTAGTCGACCGCGCGCCACAGGTAGTGCCGCATCCCGTTGATCTTCACGAAGACCTCGTCCAGGTGCCACTTATCGCCCGGCCGCGCACGCCGGCGGCGCAGCGCGTTGGCGTAGGACCGCCCGAACTTCAGACACCATCGGCGGATCGTCTCGTGGGACACAGCGACACCGCGCTCGAGCATCAGCTTCCCGGCCTCGCGGAAGCTGAGCGGAAAGCGGAAGTACCGCCCCACGCAGTGAGCGATGATCTCCACCGGGTACCGGTGCCCCTGGTACGACGGCGGCGCGGACGACACCAGCGACTCCCTCCCCGGCACGACCAACTCCAAGATCATCTCAGGCCGGTCGGCTAACGTGACAACGCCCCTGAAAACATGGACCGGATACGGGTGCGGAAGGTGTGCGAACTGGAGACCGCGAGATCTTCCAAGAGGAGATCGGCAAGCCGTACAAGCTGCTACGAGAGACGCTCGGCTGCTCCTCCCAGGTGATGGTCGCCGAAGGGGCGTGCACGGCCGCGAACGCCTCGGCATCCTCCGTGTCCGTGACGACATCCTCGCCCCGCACCTGATGTGCCGGCCCGACGAGATCCGCGACCCGTCCGAGCCGGCGCCGCCGGAGGTGACGGAGCCGGAGGCCGAGCCGGGCCAGGTCTGGACCTGATGGCCGCGCTGAACGCCTCGGTGCAGAAAGCACGTGCCACCCGTGGCGCGGGCGAGGTCGAGGTGCACGAGTTGCCGATGCCGAAGAAGAAGGCTGCGAAGCAGGCAGCCCGGAGGCCGCGCAGCGCCTGATGCTCAGCCCTGAGCTCGGCGTCCGAACGGCAGCGTCTGCCTTGATTGTGGGGGTGGGCGTTTGCGAGGTCACCGCCTCCACTGGTCCGGGCCGCCACCCCGCCACTCGCGCTGGGCAACGAACAGCAACCCGGCAGGCGAAGCCGTGCCCCGGCGCAGGCCGGCATACGACGCCCAGTCGGCCTGAGCTGGCGGCGCTGGCCACCCCGTACCCTCGAGGTAGGGGGTGCCCACCCCAGAAAAGGACCGCCATGGACCTCCACCTCAAGGGCAAGGTCGCCGTCGTCACCGGAGCAAGCAAGGGCATCGGCCTCGCCGTCGCCGGTGCATTCGCGCGTGAAGGCGCACACGTGATCACCGGCAGCCGGAGCATCACTCCCGAGCTTGAGGGGCTCCACGAGAAGTATGGCGTCACCGCGGTCCCGGTCGACCTGTCCACAGCAGATGGACCGGACGCATTCGTCGGGTCCGCGGTGGACCAGTACGGCAGGGTCGACGTCCTGGTCAACAATTTGGGTGCCGCGACGCCCCGTCCGAGCTTCCTGGATATCGACGACGCCGAGTGGCAGCGGATTTTCGACATGACTCTGTTCAGCGCGGTCCGGACCAGCCGCGCGGCGCTTCCTCACCTGCTGGACGCGGACGGGGGTTCCATCATCAACATCAGCTCCATCAACGCGCGCCTGCCCTTCCCCGCGGTCGTGGACTACTCCGCGGCCAAGGCCGGGCTGACCAGCTTGACCAAGTCACTGTCCGAGGAATTCGCACCGCGAGGCGTCCGGGTCAACGCGATCGCCCCAGGACCGGTCCGCACTCCCTTCTGGACCGCTCCGGGTGGCTTCGCCGATGCCACGGCGGCCCAGACCGGCACCACCGCGCAGGAAGCGATGGATGTAGTCGTGCCACAGAGCATGGGCATCTCCACCGGGAGGGTCACCGAAGCCCACGAAGTCGCCGATCTGGCTCTCTTCCTCGCCTCGCCACTTGCCGGCAACATCACAGGAGCCGAGTTCACCATCGATGGCGGCCAGGTCAAGACGTTGTAATCTCCTGCGCCTCCCCGCGCATCCGGGCCGTGCACCGGCGGTAGGAGCCGAAGAGGCGTTGTCACGTTAGCCGACCGGCCTGAGATGATCTTGGAGTTGATCGTGCCGGGGAGGGGTTCGCTCGTGTCGTCCGCGCCGCCGTCGTACCAGGGGCACCGGTACCCGGTCGAGGTCATCGCCCACTGCGTGGGGCGGTACTTCCGCTTCCCGCTCAGCTTCCGCGAGGCCGGGAAGCTGCTGCCCGGGCGCGGCGTGCTCGTCTCCCACGAGACGGTCCGACGCTGGTGTGCGAAGTTCGGGCAGGGCTACGCCAACGGCCTGCGCCGCCGGCGTGGGCGGCCGGGCGACACATGGCATTTGGACGAGGTCTTCGTGAGGAACAACGGTGAGCGGACGTACCTGCGGCGGGCCGTCGACGCCGCCGGCACCGTGCTCGACCTCCTTCTCCAGGGCCGAAGGGACACCGCCGCGGCCCGGCGCTTCTTCCGCCGCCTGCTGAAGAGGACCGGTGCGGTGCCGCGAGTGGTCGTCACGGACCAGCTGCGCTCCTGCGGCGCGGCCCACCGCGAGGTCATGCCTTCCGTCGAGCACCGCTCGCACCAGGGCCTGAACCACCGGGCCGAGAACAGCCACCAGCCGACGAGACAGCGCGAACGCGCCAAGAAGGGCTTCTGCAGCGTGGGTGGAGCTCAGCGGTTCCTGGCCGCATTCCGCGGCACCTCACCGCACTTCCGGCCACGCCTGCACCGGATGGCCGCCCCCGGCTACCGGGCCGAGATGGCCATCCGCTTCGCCGTCTGGGATCAGGTCACCGGCGTCGCCGGCCTGCCCGCCGCGGCCTGAGCACGGAGCCGGAAACCGGCCCCACCGCACCCGACACCCCGTCAGGCACTCATACGCTCCACAATGTGACAGTGCCGTCACGAGGCAACAACAAGCGTCACCGGACAACGGAACGCCGCCGCCATCACTGCGGAACCCGGACCGGGGCAGGGGCATCACAGGGGCAGTACGGCCTTCACCCTCTCCGCACAGCCGCCACCCGTCACTGTCAGTCCTCGGGGGACCCATGCGTACGGACGCCACACGTACTGTCACCTTGCTTGTCGCACTCGCCCTGTTCACCGTCGGAGCCGGTGCCGTCGCCGGCTGCGGCAACGAGAAGGCCGACGGCCGCGGCACGCAGCCCCGCGACGCCGACCCGGCGCCGGAGCCGGAGGCCCGCGCCCGCCAGGTCGCCGACGCCTGGGACGGCTCCGAGGCCGCCGAGGTGTGGCGCAAGGGCTACTACCCGATGGGAGAGGTGGCCCAGCTGCCCGAGAATGCCTTCCGCAACGGGGCCGACAAGCGGGCCTACTCGGCCCGGAACTTCGTCCTGCGCGGCAAACTTCCCAGCACCGCGCAGAAGGACGGGCAGGTGAAGTGGGAGAGCGGGGGCTCGCTCGTGCTGCCGCTGATGGGAGCGCGGGAGGCGTACGAGACCGTGGCCCGCAACAGCGCCGACGGCCCGCACCTCACCGTGACCGGGGCGGAGCTGGGCGAGATGGACCTGGCCACCAGCCGCGGCCCGGCGACCATCCCGGCCTGGCTGTTCACCCTGGAGGGCTACGACACTCCGCTCAAGCGGGTCGCCCTCAGCCCGTCGCAACTTCCCGAGCCGCCGATCGGGCCGGCCCGGGAGGTGCCCACCGACGAGCTGGCGCCGCTCGACCGGCTGGTCGAGGCGGCCGGGGACGGTCAGTCCGTCACCGTGGCGGCCACCCACGGATCCTGCGACGACGGCCCCGCCGTGGACGTGCTGGAGACGGGCGGCAGCGTGGTGCTGTCCGCATCCGTCGTCGGGACGAAGGACGGTCCCTGCGCCTCCGGCCTGCGCGTCAAGGAGGTGCAGGTGAAGCTGGACCGGCCGATCGGCGACCGTGTCCTTTTGGACGCGTTCACGGGCCGGCCGGTGCCGTACGGGGATCAGAATGGGCCCTCGCCGAGCTGGAGCTGAGGCCCGCCTCTCATCGTGCCAGGGCCTGCTGCACCCCGTGGACGTCGTTCTCGTCCACCACCGCCGTCACCGCATCCGCCCGCCGGGCCGCCTCCTGCCACTGCCGCAGCAGCGTGGACTTCCCCACCCCACCCACACCCCGCACATGGAACAAAAATTCCGCCGGATCCTCCTCGGACTGCGGATCCTTCGCCAGGTTCTCCGTGAACAGCGCCAACTGCGCCCGTCGGCCCACGAACCGCGCCTTCGCACGCTGCCGGATCAGCGCACCCCGCGACAGCCCCCGGTTCCCCGACCCCGCCGGCATTCCCGCACCCCCGTCACTTCGCCTGCCCCCGTCCCCGAGCCAGGCAGCACACCCGCCCGCAGCTTCTCGCATCAGACGCCGGTCCTCAGTGTCCGACCCGGGCCTGCCGTTTGTCAGCCAGGCGCAACAGAGGGCGGAACGAGGCGAGGCCGTTGGTACGTTCGGACGCACGGTGAGGCAGGAGCCCACCGTCGGCGGTGTCGGCCTACGACCAACCCCCGGTGAAGTCGATCACCTGGCCGGTGGTGAAAGCGGACCGGCCGGAGGCCAGGAACTCGATCAACTCGCCGATTTCCTCCGGCTCGCCGAGCCTGCCTGCGGGAACGGTTTCAGCGATGGCTTCTCTGCCGGCCGGGTCGTCGACGTATGTGGCTCGTGGGTAGTACATCTCGCTGTAGAGGTAGTTCGGAGCGACCACATTCACTTGAATCCCGTAATGGGCCGTCTCCTTCGCCAGCGCCATGGCGAAGGCGGTTGCACCGGCGCGGATCGTCGTGGGTGTGGCAAAGCCGGGCTCTGGGCGTCGGGGGCGGGCAGAGGTCACGAAAACGAACGAACCGCTGCGACGTTCCTTCATTTCGGGCAGGAAGAGCTGGGCGAGGCGAAACGGGACGATGAGCACTGCCTCGAACGTCGCTCGCAGTTCGTTGGGGGATATGTCCTCGATCGCGGTACGACTGATCGGATGGACGTCGTTGGAGATGACGACGTCAACGGTGCCACCCAGTGCGTCGGCCTCCGCGTGAATCTCCTCGGGCTCGCTCGCGTCGAGGCAAACAACACCGGGATGAGCCGTGGCGTACCGCTCGCGGACCCCACGCGCCCTGAAGGACGGGTCATGACAAAGGACCTGGTAACCGTTGCGGAGCAGCACCGGCACGGTTCCGGGCCCCGCGTACTGGGTGACGTTCGTGATGAGTGCCCGGCGCATGTGAACCCCTCTTCTCTTCCTGCGAGTCAGGAGAAACTCACAGAATTCCCGATGATCGTTGTACGGCTGACGGACATGTGCAGCGAGACGGTCAGGCGGATGACTCGGTGAGTTTGGATGAAGCTCTGGCACGTGGACGGGGTTCACGATTTTTCGTGATGCGCGAATGGGAGGAGATCGCGGAGTGGCCGGCAGCCGTGCTGCAGCCGTCACTCCCGCCGAGATCTCGGCAGGGTCGCGGCACCCCCGTGCCCGTCGAGGTGCCGCCCCGGACGTCAGGCGGCCAGGGCTGGGGCCCCCAGAAGGCGCCGGAGCTGCCGGGCCTGGGCGAGCAGTTTGCCACCACGCGACCACAGCTCCGTCTCGTCCACGCACCAGCCGTCGTCGCAGCTCACATTGCGCTGCACGGCGAGCACCCAGTCGTCGACCGGCGCTGACCGCAGGTTTCCGTGGAAGTGCACGGTGAGCTCGACGGTTGGCACGGCCACCGGGGCGATCAGCCGGGGAAAGATGCCGGGAGCCAGGGCGTCGGCGAGCACCACCGCGACCGTCGGATCCACCGGGAGCGCGGTCCGCAGCCGCAGCCATGCTCGCATCTCGGCCAGGTCCGAGCCCGTC
Source organism: Streptomyces sp. NPDC050388 (assembly GCF_040655635.1). Lineage (NCBI taxonomy): Bacteria > Bacillati > Actinomycetota > Actinomycetes > Kitasatosporales > Streptomycetaceae > Streptomyces > Streptomyces sp. NPDC050388. The sequence continues at coordinate 21,525 of NZ_JBFAKH010000082.1, read as the reverse complement.
AACGGGAGGGCGCCACCAGCCGGGCGGATCTCCACCTGCCGCCCGAAGGGAACCAGGTCAGCGGGCAACTGGAACACCTGGCAGTCCTCGGGCGGAGCGGCAACCGGGCCCTGCGCGTTCTGCAGGGACAACCCCGGCCTCGGGGCGGTCAGCGTGGTCGCGCTGCTCACCACGACCTCCCCGTCCTGACGGACTTCGGTGGCCACGATCGTCGAGGAGGCGCTGACTTGCTCGGCCTTCGCCCGGATATCCAAGGGACCGTCACCGCAACGGCCGTGGAACCGTACGGAGACGGCGCGCGGCACCAGTGCGCCGGCCTGTTCGGAGACCACGTCGAGGGTGGCGTTCAGACCCACTGCGGCCAACAGTCCGCCATGTGGCCCTGCCCACGCCCACCAGTCCCGGGGGATTCGGGCGGCCCATCGGCCTGGACTCACACGGGACGCCTGGACCTGGGCGAGCAGGGAGATAGCACCGCTATGCGTTTGCATGGGGATCAACCTAAAGCCAGCGAGTTGGAAAAGACAACCCTCCTGGCTGCGTGCGGAGCCGGCGGATACAACTCCTGTACCGCGCCCACCCGGTGCCCCGACGGGGCGGGCCTGCCGCGGAAGCGGTGGACTCAGTGGACGTTAAGTCCGTTTCTGGTAGCGGCCTCGTCCGGGTTGGGTGAGAAAGCCTTGGCGGGTGAGGCGTCCGAGGCGGCTGCGGGTGATGTTGACGGTTGCTTCGTCGGTGGGCATGCCGAGGAGTTCGTGCAGCTCACGGGCCCTGAATGCCCGGCCAAGGTGCTGGTTGAAGACGTTCACGATGGCCTGGTAGGCGGTGCTCGTCTCGGGCGGGTCCGGTTTGGTTCCTGCCGGTGCGGCCTCCGAGATGACCTTTCGGGCGGTGGCCAGCTCCGCGAGTCGGGCCTCGGTCTCGGCCAGGGCGGCAGTGAGATGTTCGATCTGGCTGCGTAGTTCCCCGGCTCGGGCGGTGGCCTCGTCGTGCTGGGTCTGGAGGCCGGCGAGGAGTTCGGTGACGTTCACGCGGCCAGGCCGAGAAAGTCACGCCAGGCCGGACTCGGTGCGGTGAGGCGGCGGGTCATGTTCGCGGTGGAGGCCCAGTAAACGCGTGAGGCGGAGGTATCGGGCCGGTGGTCGTACTCACGGGCGAGGCGCCGGTGCAGCATCAGCGTGCCGTTCGTCTGTTCCACCACCCACCGCTTCGGCTGCGGGACGAAGCCTTTGCCCTGGTCGGCCGGGTTGCGGCGGACGACCTCGACGCCGATGTCCAGCAGGGCGCCGTGGATGATGACTTCGTCCTTGAAGCCCTGGTCCACCAGGGCTTTCTCCAGGCGCATCCCGCACCGCTCGGCGGCCTGGTCGAGCAGGGCGGTGCCGGCGGTGTTGTCGTGCGCGGATGCGGCCAGCACGACCACCCCGATGATCAGCCCCATCACATCCACGGCCAGGCCCCGCTTGCGGCCCGGCACCTTCTTGTTGGCGTCCAGTCCCGTCGTGGTCTTCGGGACACCGGCGGCCGCGCGGACGGACTGGGTGTCGATGATCACGAGGGACGGGTCCTCTCATCGGCGGGCTCTCTCCCGCACCTGGCAGCGCAGGAGTTCCTGGATCCGCTGGTCGAGGCCGTCCTGGCGCCACAGCGTGAAGTAGTAGAACACCGCTGACCAGGCCGGTAGGTCATGGGGCAGGTAGCGCCACTGGCAGCCCGTCCGGTTCTGGTAGAAGATCGCGTTCACGACCTCCCGCAGGTCACAGGACCCGGGATCACCGGTCGCCGACCGCGCCACCCGGCCCTGCTTCCAGGCCGTGATCATCGGCTGGATCAACGCCCACTGCACGTCCGATAAGTCGCTGGGGTACGGCTTTCTCTCCATGCCCGCATCTCAACATGGACATGCTCACCACATGGCCCGCGCGGCCATCAGTACCACGATCGAGTGATCACGAACCAGGGAAGATCGGACTTAACGTCCACTGACAGCGTCGGGCACGGAGCCGGCGGTCGTCCACCCGTGGGCCGTGACGTGTGGCGTGAGATTCTTCCGACTTGCGTCCTTTCCGCAGGCCCCACAGATGACGACAGGCTCCAAGGCGGCCCCGCACGAGTGTTCCATGACCATCGGGGGGCGGTCGGCGAGGTGCCGGTCGCCCCAGCTCATGAGGATGTGCAGGACCGGCTCAAGTTCCCAACCAGCTGCGGTGGGGCGGTACTCAAAGCGTTCTGGCCGCTCGTTGTACCGCACCTTCTCCAGCACCCCCCCGTCCACGAGGTGGCGCAGGCGAGCCGCCAGGATGTCCCGCGGTGCGCCGGTGTTGCGGGCGATGGCATCGAAGCGCCACACGCCAAGGAAAGCCTCACGGAGCACGAGCAGCGAATACTTCTCACCGAGGACGGCGAGTGCGTCGGCGATCGAACACGGACGTGGATGCTTCTTGGCCTTCATGGAGCCAGGGTACGGCGGTTTGCTTCCCCAACTCTCTCGACCAAGCAAATCCTGATTTCAAACCCACCTCGGAGACCCCCGGGAGCGAGGCCGCCCGCGCCAGGCCGTGAAGACCAGGTGAAGCATCCCGGAGGGCTCCCCCGCTGATCTCCGGACGCCGCTGCCGGCACAGTCCCGCGGCATCGAGTACCACGCCTGGGCGAAGTCGCGCTCCTGAGTCAAGCGCTTCCGCATCGGCCGGGAACCCCTGCATAATCGCCCGCCCGGCCAGCGCGATCAGCAGCCCGGGTGAAGGGTCGAGGAAGTGCCCGGTCAGGGCGGCCGGCCCGGACGCAGGCCTGCGGTTGCCACGATCGTCACGAGAAGTCGGTCTTGATTTCCAACCCACCGTGCGAAACAGTGGGTAGGAATTTCCAACTCACTTTGGAGGCGGTATGCGTGATGCTGTGATCGTCGAGGCGGTGCGGACACCGATCGGCAAGGGCAAGCCGGGCGGCGCACTGCACCCTGTGCATCCCGTCGAGTTGCTCGGTGGCGTGATCAAGGCACTGGTCGAGCGGGCGGGCGTCGACCCGGCCCTCATCGACGACGTGATCGGCGGCTGTGTCGACCAGGTCGGGGAGCAGGCGCAGAACACCACCCGATGGGCGATGCTGTCGGCAGGACTGCCGGAAAGCGTGCCCGCCACCACGGTGGATCGGCAGTGCGGCAGCAGCCAGCAGGCGGTGCATTTTGTCGCCCAGGGCGTGCTGGCCGGTGCCTACGACCTGGCCATCGCGTGCGGCGTCGAGTCGATGAGCCGCGTGCCGATGTGGTCCAACGTGTCGCCGGGAACCGATCCGCTCGGTCCCGGCATCGCCTCCCGTTATCCCGACGGCCTGCTGCCGCAGGGCATCAGCGCGGAACTTATCGCCGCGAAGTGGTCACTGCCTCGCGAACTCCTGGACTCGTTCGCCGTCACCTCGCACCTGCGGGCCGCCACGGCCAGGGCGGAAGGGTTGTTCACGGACGAGATCGTGCCAGTAGCTGTCGACGGCCGTAACGTCACCATTGACGAATCCATCCGGCCCGGTACAAGCCTCGAGATACTCGCCGATTTGCGACCGGCCTTCGAGGACCGCGCCATGGCCGACCGGTTCCCGCAGATCCAGTGGTCGGTGACCGCCGGAAACAGTAGCCCCCTCAACGATGGCGCCTCGGCGGTGTTGATCACATCGAGCGAGATCGCCAACAAGCTCGGGCTGCGGCCGAAAGCCCGTCTGCACAGCTTCGCGGTCTGCGGCTCGGATCCGCTGCTGATGCTGACCGGCGTCATCCCCGCCACCGAAAAAGTCTTGCGCAGGTCCGGATTGCGACTCGAGGACATCGACCTGTTCGAGGTCAACGAGGCGTTCGCCAGCGTAGTGCTGGCGTGGTTGCAGGAGACCGGTGCCGACCCGGCCAGGGTTAACGTCAACGGCGGAGCCATCGCCCTCGGACACCCGCTCGGTGCCAGCGGCACTCGCTTGATGGCCACACTGGTCAACGCCATGCGTCAGCGGGGCGCACGCTACGCGCTGCAAACCATGTGCGAGGCGGGGGGCATGGCCAACGCAACCGTGCTGGAGGCACTGTGAACCCGTCCCCATGCGGGGGCGTCCGTGGCTGCTCGGCACTGGTGACCGGAGCCAATCGCGATCTCGGTCGCGCCTCTGCCCGACCAGCGGACATAGCGACCCAGACACTCGACGGCGTCGAAGCCGGACACGAGGTATCCGCCGATCACCCCCACTCGCCGTGCCACGGCGCACCCGTCAGGAGCAGCTTATGCGACTAGATGATCAACCGGCCACCCCCGTTCGCTCGCAGGGTGCTGCGGTGCTCGTTGCGGCCTGCCTCGGACTGTTCACGGTGTTCGTCCAAACCACCCAGACAATCGGCACGCTGAGTGCCGTACAAGACGACCTGCGCATCGCCACCGCCGACCTGGTGTGGATTCCGAGCATTTACACCCTCGTCGTGGCCACCTTCGTGTTGGGCGCGGGAGCACTGGCCGACAGGCACGGCCGACGGCGAGTTTTCCTGGCCGGCGTTGTCGCGATGGCCGGCGGTGGACTTGTCCTGGTAGTCGCCGACAGCCTTTCGACCGTGCTGGTCGGACAGGCAGTCGCCGGGCTCGGCGGCGCGCTGATCACGCCGAGCTCGCTGGCCCTGATCACTCACCAGTTTGCCGACCCGAAGCGCCGTGCAGGCGCCATCTCGGCATGGGCCGCCGCCTCCGGACTCGGGTTGGCGATCGGACCGATCATCGCCGGCCTGGCCCTTCGGTCCTGGTCCTGGCATGCCGCGTTCTGGTTCAATCCATTCGTTGCCGCGCTGGCCGGGGTCGTGGCACTCGCGTTCGTCGCGGAGTCACGCGCACCCGGCCATCGCCTCGACCCGTCAGGCCTGTCGCTTGGTGCCGTAGGAATGGGCGCGCTGATCTACTCCTTGATCGAGGGCGGCAACAACGGCTTCGGCGGGGGCCGCTCGCTCATCACCGCGTTGGCCGCGCTGGTCGCCCTCGGGTTGTTCGTCCTGGTCGAGCTGCGCCACCGCGAGCCGATGCTCGACCTGAGGCTCATGCGCGACCCCACGTACAGCGCTTCGCTACTGCTGGCCGCAACCGTGCTGTTCGGCTTCGTCGGTGTTTCCCTGCTCCAGGTGTTGTGGATGCAGCGCGTCGGCGGGCTGACCGCGCTGCAAGTTGGCGTCGAGTTGCTCGCCGAGTTCGGGACCTTCATCGCTGGGTCGATACTCGCCGGAATTCTCGTGCGTCGGCTCGGTCCGCGTCCGTTGGTCATCGGCGGGCTGCTGCTCGCCGCGGCCGGCGCCGCACTCTTTGCCGACGTCAGCCCGGCCGACACCTTCACCGACTACGCCCCCGCGCTCGTGGTGTTCGGGCTCGGCTGTGGTCTCGCGAACGCCCCGTCCACGGTCCTCGCGACCGGGCACGTGCCAGCCGGTAAGGAGGGGATGGCGGCCGGCACCGTCAACGCAGTCCGCCAAGTCGGCGCGGTCCTCGGCACCAGCATCCTCGGCACGCTCATGACGACCCGTTTCGAGGATCGGCTCGCCACCGCTCCCCGTATGTCTCCGCAAGCTGCCATCGGTGTCGCTTTCACCGACGCAGTCACCCACGCTGTCGCCATCGGCGCAGTCGTGCTCCTGACCGGCGCGCTGCTGGCCCTGGGACTGTTCACCGTGGCCCAGCACCGAGCCTCCCGCCGCCCTTCCGGCATCGCAAGCCTCGACCGGGCGTTGTCAGGTTGAGTGAGTACTTGGGGATGCGCACGGTTTCGGGACGGGGCCGGCCGTGATGGTGACGGTGATTCAGGTTGCGGCGGGTCGGCCTGTGGTTCCGGTGATCTTGTCCCAGGTGGCGAAGCGGGTGATCATCTCGGTGCGGTGTTCGGGTGCGGTCAGGAGGTGGCGGCGGGGCCGGAAGTGGGGTGAGATGCCGCTGAACGCGGCCAGGAACCGCTGCGTGGCACCCATCGAGCGGAAGCCTTTCATGGCGCGCTCGCGCTGCCGGGTGGGCTGGTGGCTGTTCTCGGCCCGGTTGTTCAGCCCCTTGTGGGAGCGGTGCTCGACCGAGGGCATCACCTCGCGGTGGGCAGCGCCGCAGGAGCGAAGCTGGTCGGTGACCACCCGCGGCACCGACCGGGTCTTCTTCATCAGCTTCCGGAAGAAGCACCTGGCCGCGGCCGTGTCCCGCTTGCTCTGGACGAGGATGTCGAGCACTTTGCCGTCGGCGTCGACCGCGCGCCACAGGTACCGCTGCCGACCCTGGATCTTGACGAAGACCTCGTCGAGATGCCATGTGTCGCCCGGCTTCGGGCGGCACCGGCGCAGCGCGTTGGCGTAGGCGAGGCCGAACCGGCGCGTCCACTGGTGGATCGTCTCGTAGGAGACCTCGATGCCGCGCTCCAGCATCAGCTCCTCGACGTCGCGCAGGCTCAGGGCGAAGCGGTGATACAGCCACACGCAGTGCGCGATGACCTCCGGCGGGAAGCGGAAACCCTGGTACGACGGCGCGTCCACGAGCAGCCCCTCCAGCGACCCCAACCAGACAGATGATCATGCCACCGGAGAAGGGCTCCGCTCAACCTGACAACACCCGCGCAGGGTCTGCTGAAGGTCCTGCGCGAGACCGACCCCGACTTCGTCCTGCTGGACGGCACCCTTGCCGAGTGCGACCGGGTCGGCGACTCACGCGCGGATTACTCCCACAAGCACCGCCGGCACGGGGTGAACGTGCAGGTGGTCACCGACCCGGACGGCCGGCTGCTGTGGCTCTCACCCGCGCTGCCGGGCCGAGCGCACGACCTGACCTCCGCCCGCACCCACCGGATCATCCGCATCTGCGAGCGCCAGGGTGTCCCCCTCCTGGCCGATCTCGCCTACCAGGGCGGCGGCCCCTGGCTGACCACGGGCATCAAACGCAAGCCTTTGCAGGAACTCACCCCCACCGAGAAGACCGTCAACCGGGCCCTGGCCCTGGCCCAGGCCCGGGCACCGGTCGAACGCGGCGTCGCCCGCCTGAAGTCCTGGCGGATCTTCCGCAGGTCCCGGTGCAGCCCCAACCGCATGACGTCAATCGCCAAAGCCGTCCTCACCCTGGAGCGGCAACGCTGAAGAAGCTCACTGTTGTGGAAGTGAGAGAACCGGGCTTGTCCGCTGTCATCTGCTGAGAGATGTGCAGGTTGCGCACTGACATGAAAGCGAGAGATCGCACCGCTTCAGTGCAGATATTCGATCATGAATGCGCACACGGAAGATTCATCCTCAAGTCGCCTTGAAGGCGAGCCGACCGCACACCATGCGTGTGCTTCCGATGGCTGGTTCGCAACTGCTGGAGGGCGAAGGGAAGACGTAATATAAGGCGTCCATGTCGGTTCGTGAGTGGGGGTGCAGTGACAGATCGAATAAGCGATCGGTGGATACTGGCATTCGATGCCTCGTGCGGATCATGCAGGAAAATCTCAAACTTAGTTGCAGAGGCTTCCGGCGATCGACTCGAGGTGTTGCCGCTGAACGACGAGAAGGTCCGGCAGTGGCGCGAAAGCTCCCTGGGACCAAATCCGAAGTGGGCGCCGACACTGCTGCGCATCACCGGGGGCGACGTACGCACCTGGACAGGGCCAACCATGGCCTACCCGCTCATGCGTCGACTGGGGCCGCGGTCAGCGCTGCGCGTGGTGAACGCGCTGGGCTCCCTGAAAGAGGGCGCCTCCAACCTGTCGGACGAGCGTCCACAGATGGGGAGAAGGGCTTTCTGGCGGTTTGGCGCGGGGATGTCAGTAGCAACAGCTCTGGTGCTCGCAGGGAAAACCCCTGCCCTTGCGGCGGACAGCCAGAGATCCGCATTAGCGTGGGTCAACGCGAACAGGTCTCGACTTCCGCAGACCTACGCTGATGTGGTCAGCCACCCCATGGCTTACCGTCGGGCCATCCTTCAAGCCTCCACTCCTCCTGTGAGGTCACAGCTATGGGTTGAACATGTGCGCCGCTATCGAGAGACCCATCTCGATCTGACACGCCAACAGCATCGCGTAATCGACTCTGCACTGGAGGTATTCCACGACGAGTCGTTGTTCCGCGACAGCCTATCGGCAGCGCACGAGCAGCAACTTAGGGAACTCAAAGATGCTGCCATCGAGGCATTCGGAAAGCTCGAGGCGCGTGCTCTCATCGCGACTCTAGGGACCGAGGAAAGTACGACTTCAAGCGCGGCATACTGCGATTGCAGCCAAAGCAGCGACTGGTGCTGGTTTGGCGATTGCAGCAACCTCGCTTGTTTTACCTACCCAACCCCTGGAGGCTGCGGGACCGCAGGTGTTTACCCGTGTAACGGCCTCTGTGCCTAGTGCTGTGACCGCGTAGGTTCACCGGGGGCGCTGTCACGTTGGCTGAGCGGGTGGGATGATCTTCTGGTTGATCATGCGGGAGGGGTTGTCCGTGGACAGCGCGTCGCCGTCGTACCAGGGGCACCGGTACCCGGTGGGAGATCATCTCGCATTGCGTGTGGCGGTACTTCCGCTTCCCGCTCAGCTTCCGCGAGGCCGGGGAGCTGATGCTCGCCCGTGGCGTGATCGTCTCGCATGAGACGGTGCGGGGCGCTGTCACGTCGTTGAGTGTGTGAGTGCCTGACGGTGGGGACTGCTGCGTGATCGGGTGACAGTCGCGGTTTATGCAGCGAGTGCTGCGTGAGGGGCCATGATGATCTCGTACTCGACGGAGGTCAATCGGCCCAGACGAATCTGGCGCCTGCGGCGATGGTAGGTGCGTTCGATCCAGGTCACGATCGCGATCCGCAGCTCGTGTCGGGTGCGCCAGGTGCGGCGGTCGAGAACGTTCTTCTGCAACAGCGCGAAGAAGCTCTCCATGGCCGCGTTGTCGCCGGCGGCACCGACCCTGCCCATCGAGCCGACCAGGCCATGACGTGCGAGAACGGAGACGAACTTCCGTGAACGGAACTGGGCGGATTCAACCGGTCGTCGCAACACCGGTTTCCTGGGGCGAGTGTAGGTGTTCGTTGAGTGCCTCGGCCGGGGTCTTCCACCCGAGTGTCTTGCGGGGCCGGCTGTTGAGGGCGTGAGCCACGGCCTGGAGTTCGTCGGGCGACCACCTGGACAGGTCGGTGCCCTTGGGAAAGTACTGGCGGAGAAGCCCGTTCGTGTTCTCGTTCGTCCCGCGCTGCCAGGGGCTGTGCGGGTCAGCGAAGTAGACCGCGACTCCGGTTTCGAGCCTGAACTGTGCGTGCTGGGAGAGTTCCTTGCCACGGTCCCAGGTCAGCGACCGGCGGAGCTGTTCGGGAAGCGCCGTGATCACCGGCGTGAGCGCCTTGTTCATCGATAGTGCGCCATAGCCGGCGAGGGCGGGCCCATTCTTCGTCCGCGGGAGCGTTCCGTATCCCTCCTCGCGGGGCAGGTGGACCAGCATGGTGAACCGGGTGGTCCGCTCGACCAGCGTGCCGATCGCCGACCGGTGCAGCCCGATGATCAAGTCTCCCTCCCAGTGCCCGGGGACGGCGCGGTTTTCGGCCTCGGCCGGACGCTCGCTGATCATCACCTCGGGCGTGACGTGAGCCCAGGCTTTGCGCCGGGTGCGGGCGCGGGGAACACGCAGTGCCCGGCCGGTGCGCAGACAGGCGACCAGCTCGCGCTTGAGAGCGCCGCGGCTCTCGACGTAGAGGGCCTGGTAGATCGCTTCGTGCGAGATCCGCATCGATTCATCCTCGGGGAAATCGACCTTCAGCCGGCGAGAGATCTGCTCCGGGCTCCAGGCCAACATCCACTTGCGGTCCTGACGGTGCGGCTTGTTGCGGCCCTTCCACCGCCCCGTCTCGGGGCCCTGCACCAGGGTCCCGTCCGGGCGGCGGACCTATCCCGACAGCCGTTCCTGCACGTACTCGCGCAGCCGCTGATGCGCGACGAGCTTTGCCTCCTTCGGGCGCAGCGCCAGCAGGTCCGCTTTCCACTGCGCGACCGAGGCACGGTAGTCGAGCTTGCCCCCGCGGGTCGCCGCGTTGCGGCGAAGCTCACGGGAGATCGTCGAAGGAGCACGGCCCAGCCGTCGCCCGATCTCACGGACGCCGGCTCCTTGCGCCCTGAGAAGGGCTATCTCTTCACGTTCATGGAACGACAGATACCGGCCCGCAAGCGGGTCAAGATTGACCGATGGCATGCCCCCACGCTGCCGGAACCACCGGGTGCCGGCCGCCGAGGACACGCCGACCGCAGCCGCGGCCTCCTCGCTGAGGAGCCCCTTGGCGATCTCACGCCAGAACTCGCGCTCGATCTCACGCCAGAACTCGCGCTCGATCTCACGCCAGAACTCGCGCTCGATCTCACGCCGCAACGACGGCGCCCCCGGTGACTTCATCGGAGACCTGCCCGTCAGCTTCTTCATCCACCCTGCCGGCCTGCCCATCACACCTCCACCATCGAGGTGTTGCGACGACCGGTTGAATCCGCCCAGTGAGGTTGATCCCCGGGAGCGGACACCGGGTTTCATGCGGCGAGTGACAGATTACGTGATGCGATCAGGCGTTGTTCGAACTCGACCGGTGTGAGGTAGCCGAGTGCGGAGTGCCTACGGCGTCGGTTGTAGTACGACATCCAGCGAAACAGTTCCAGGCGAGCCTGCGCCTTCGACGTCCAGTGCCGTCCGTGCAGCAGCTCCCGCTTGAGGCCCTGGAAGAACGACTCGGCGAGGGCATTGTCATAGCTGGACCCGACGCGTCCCATGCTGCGGCGGATGCCGTGCCGCCGACAGACATCGGCGAAGGTCCGGCTCACGTATTGGGCGCCCCTGTCCGTGTGGAAGACGACGCCGTCCACCTGGCCGCCGCGGGCGGCCACGGCCATCTCGATGGCGTCGGTAACCAGGGACGCACGCATGTGGTCGGCGATCGACCAGCCCACGACTCGGCGCGAGCAGATGTCGATCACCGTGGCCAGATACAGCCACGTCGAACCGACAGGTATGTAGGTGATGTCACCGCACCACTTCGTGTTCAGCGTGTCGGCGGTGAAGTCGCGCATCATCAGGTCCGGGGCCGGCGGGGCCGTCTTGTCCGTGATCGTCGTTCGCCTGGTACGGCGCAGGTGGCGCCCGATGATGTGGTGGATGCGCATCAGCCGTGTCACACGTTTGCGGTTGATCTTCCGTCCCTGCGCCTTCAGCTCGGCGTGGACGCGCGGGGCGCCGTAAGCACCCCGGTGCTCGGCATGAATAGCACGGATCTCGGCGACTGCAGCCACCTCGCGGGCCTGGCGTTCGACGCGGTCCTCTTCGGTGGCCTGGTGCCGGTAGTAGCCGGAGCGGGAGACCCCCAGGACCCGGCACAGCCGCTTGACGCCGAAGTCGGCGCGGTGGTCGGAGATGAAGTCCCAGCGGCGGGTCTTCACTTCACCTCCCTGGCGAAATAGGCGGCCGCCCGGCGCAGGATCTCGCGCTCCAACTGCCACTCCTTCTCGGCCTTCAGCAGCCTGGCGTTCTCCGCCCGCAGCCGGGCCAGCTCATCGGCCTGACTCTCCGGGTCGCTCCCGCCCCGGACGGCCGACACGTTGCCCCCGGCGTCCTTGCGGACCCATGTGCGCAGTGCCTCCCCGGTGATCCCGAGCTCGGCGGCCACGGCCGCGTACGTGCGCTTGCCGCCGCCCGCGCGATACAGCGCGACGGCGTCCCTCCGGAACTCCTCCGGGTACGGAGACTGGCGTCCCACCTGGACATCCCTCCCTGGACCATCAAGATCCATTGTCAGGGTGTCCACTCCAAGGGATCAGCCTCACATCATCACCGACCCCGAAACCGGCGACACCATCTTGACGGCGGAGCGCCGCCCCGGGTCGAAGGCCCGGTCGACGTGGCTGACCGGCTCGCTCCACCACACCGCCGCCCAGGTCGTGGTCGCCGCCTTCGACCAGGCCGAGCAGCGCGACCCCGCCCACCGCCGTCCCTGGGTCGTGCTCGTCGACAGCGCCCGCCACCAACTCGACCTCGTCACCGCCGAAGCCACCCGGCGCGGCGTGACGGTGCACATCGTCATCGACCTCATCCACGTCCTCGAATACCTCTGGGACGCGGCCTGGTGCCTGCACGCCTCCGGCGACCCGGCCGCCGAGGCATGGGTCGCAGCCCACGCCCGCACCCCCTGGTCGGCGCCGACGCCCTCCAAGCCGCCGCTCGCGCGGCCCGGTTGCCCGAGAACCGCCGCAAGGGCGTCGACGACGCCGTCGCCTACCTGCGCAACAAGGCCGACCACCTGCGCTACGACCTCGCCCTGGACCGCGGCTGGCCCGTCGCCACCGGCGTCATCGAGGGTGCCTGCCGCCACCTGGTCAAGGACCTCCTGGACATCACCGGAGCCCGCTGGGGCCTGTCCGGAGCCGAGGCCGTCCTCAAACTCCGCGCCCGGCGCAGCAACGGCGACTTCGACGCCTACTGGGCCTGGCACGAAGAGCAGGAGTTCACCCGCAACCACCAAGCCCGTTACCGCGACGGGCCCAACCTCGCAGCTTGATCGACAACACCCCGATTGGATCTGCACCCATATCAGTCCGTACGGACCACGACATCAGACTCCGTACGCCGACACGCGGGCCCGCACCGTCAGCACATCGGCAGCCTGGATCGGCAGTCACCCCGCCTGGACAGCACGCCGACGCGCCCACCAGGACAGCCGCGGCGCGGTGACCGCGTTGACGGCCTGGCCGAACGCTTCCAGGGCGGGCCCCCAGTCGCGCGGTGTTCTCCACGTCTGTCAGGGCGTTCAGCAGCTGCCCGGACCTCAAGTCCGCCGTCAGCGCCGGATACGACTTCACCACCGGCTCCGACCGCACCTGGAACGCCGACACCACCGGCCACGGCACCTGGGGCGCCGGCATCGTCGGCGCCGCCCCGGAGGCCGAACTGCACGCCTGCAAGCTTCCACCCCGGCGGCCGCGTCAGCGACCTGCTGCGCGCCCTGGACTACCGCACCACCCACGACATCGACATCGCCGACCCTGCGCACCGCAGGGCAAGACACCGGCCTCTGGCCAGCTCCACGTGGGGGCAAGCGAGATTCCCCGTGCGGGGCCACAAGAAGTGGATCAGAGCCGCTTGCCACGGCCGCCGACAGGGCGGCGGACGAACGCCCACACCGTGGTGCCGGCATGTGCGGAATTCAGCGAGCCCCGACATTGCGCAAGATCCCACTGCGCCGACCTGTTCCCACCAGCCAAGGGGTCTCGACGACGGCCGAGTTCAACCGACGCCAACAGGGAGCCACGCGGTACGCCGCCATCGCCTCGTGTTCGAGCCCGGACCTTTCACCCCGGGGCCCGTTGACATCCACATTCTCGAGGAATAGGACAAAAGCTGTAAAGCGCAAAAATGCATGTTGCCTGATCTCGGTGACTCCAGGCAACCGACGCCAGCACTCCCTCACTGCGCACCGCAGGAAGGAGGTGAACACATGAACGACACCGAACAGGCGCCCCAGGAACCCGCGGTGACCCCGTCCGAAGGCGAGGAGCCGGCGGCCGAATCGGAGACGAAGGAGGCGGAAGCCCCTGCGGCCGGCGAGACCGCGGAAGCCGAAGCGGCCCCGTCCGAAGGCGAGGAGCCGGCGGCCGAATCGGAGACGAAGGAGGCAGAGGCACCGGCGGTCGAGCGCGAGGAGTCGTCCGAGGGCGCGTAAGGGCGGCCCCACCCTTGCACGGCGATAACCATTACGGACATCGACGGATGATGCCCCTTCCGTACGGCCGGAGGAGAACGCGCCGGCGGGCTTCTCCTCCGGCCACGTTCTCGTGTCGACGGTCCCGTAATTCGGGACCGTCGGCATCTCGTCTCTCGTCGTCTGGCCGCCGTGTCCGCACAGGAGGGGAGGCGCTGGTGGGTGCGGGCGGGCCGTGGTCCGCGAGGGCTCGAAGCGCGCCACCCGGCGGCGGCCTCGGGGAGTCGTTGCCGGCTGCGGCACCTTCTGCGCCTTCCGGGCGCCGCCCGCTGCGTGATCGTCACGGCGCAGAACCCTGCCCGAAGGCGACCTGTGGGCAATGGCGACTTGGCCTTGACGTAGCGCAGCGCAGTCGAACGCATACCATGCGTTGCGAGTACTGTTCAGGGCGCTACCGAAAGTGCTCCCACGCGCCCGGGACCCATTGGAGGAGAGCGGCATGGCGACTGGCAAGGTGAAGTGGTTCAACCCGGACAAGGGCTTCGGCTTCATCCAGCAGGACGGCGGCGGTCCGGACGTGTTCGTCCACTTCTCCGCCATCCAGGCCACCGGATTCAAGGAACTGCACGAAGACGACCGCGTCTCCTACGACGTCACCCAGGGGCCGAAGGGCCCTCAGGCGGAGAACGTCGTCGTCGAGCCGTAGCCGACTGACGCCCTCCGCAACCGGGCGGGCCCACGACGATCCCGTTCTGACCGGCCTGGCTTTGCCGGAGCGCACTGCTCGTGGAAGGCGATGCGTTGCCGACCGGTCCCGGCCGAATACCAGAAGCACTACAACGCGCACCGCCCCCACCGCAGCCGAAACCAACTACCGCCCGAAGCCCAGGAACAACCGCCTCCGGTCCCAGCGTCGGCCACCCGCAGAGTCCTCCGCACCCGCGTCCTCAGCGGTGTGATCAGCGAGTACCGATACGCCACTTGACCAGCGGCGAAGATTATTCGAACCCCACACGGTCTCCTGAGAGGACCGCCCCTGGTCGTGGGGGAAGCAAGGCGGGCCGGCTTTTGCCCCGCCGGCCGCGGAGGGCATGGTGCAGCATCAAGATCAGAAGACGGCGGCCGCGCACGATCTGCTCGCCATTGGGGGCATTCCCACCGAGGAGGCGACGGTGCGTATGGGTGTGGGTGTAGAGCTGGGCGTCGGTGTCGTTCCAGTCGGACATCGATGCTGCCGTACCGCCAGTGGGGGCGCATGACGACGACGTAATCGAGCCACTCGCGGATGTCGGCTGCTTGGGTCATGCCCCCTTCCTGAGCGGGGCACCGGCCCGGTCCGCGAGCGAGTGCTGGAGGTGGCGTCACCTGAGCTGTCGCGCCAACGGCCAGGACAACGACTTCGGCAAAACACGCCGGAGTCGCCCTTCCGGGAGGTGGCATGTGAGCGTGCACCCACCCGCATCAGCCGTACTGCGACCGGCGCCCCCCGGCCCGGGGCAGCGGTGGCCTGCCGCTGGGTCGGGCCTGTCTACAGGCGCAGAAGTCGCTCCGTGATCTCCCGGTACTGCCGCAGCGCGTGCCGGAACTCCTCCGCCTGCGCCTGGGCGTCCTGGTCCTGCCAGCCCGCACGCAGGACGCGTCGCCGTTCCGCAAGGGCGCTCGCGAGCCCTGCGGTGACCTCGTCGAAGGCGCTCTCGGCCGCTTCCAGCGCCTCACGCGGGGTGTCGGCGAAGTCGAGGAGGGCCTGCCGCAGGCGCTGGGAGACCCGGTCCCGCTCCTCGGCGCCCAGCAGAGGCTCAGGCCCCGGAACCCGGCGTGCGGCGGCTTTGACACCCTTGTCCGGAGGCTGCTGGGCGCGTGCTTGGTCGTACATCATCGTGTACCACTTCCCTGTGCGTCGCGCCGGCCGAGTGCCACCCGGACCTCGTCTGGATCAAGCCGGGCTCGCGGGGCCTGAGCCGAACGAAAGCCCTTGACGCTCATGGCCCGCCTGGTCGGCCTACACCGTCCCGCCAGTCAACGCCCGGCGACGCCCCCTGTCAACGAACCTCTGGGACTGGCGAGTTGTGGAGCGGCCGCCCGTCTGGGAGACGGACGGAATCCCGACGGCACGACCCGGCCCTCCCCGTGGTGACGGACGCCCCGGGACGACGGCCTCCGTGGCCGGTTCGGGGCGGGGTGCGCCGGCGCCCTGGCCATCGTCGAATGGCAAGAGTTCGTCGGGGCAGAGGGTGTTCATGACCTCATTGGCTTTGACGGCTGGTCCCCACCGGGCGGTGACGCTCTGGAGCTTCCTTGTGGGTCTGGCGGTAGTGGCTGGTGTGTGGTTGTGGGTGCATCGGCGTCGCTGACATGCCCCGGCTCCACGCCCAGCGCATGCCGATGGCAAAGAGCTGCTCCATCCGCTCCGGCGGCAGCGTGGCGGCCCGCGAGCGCTGGTTACCGATCCATGCCCCCAGCTTCAGCTCTCGGACCTCCTGGTCTTGACCGTTCCCGCCGCCCCTGTCGCCGCCGCCGATGATTCGCTCGACGCGCTTCCTCAGTACCCGAGGCGCCCCTCGCGCCCGTAGAACTGCCGCGCGGCCTCGTAGCTCTGCCGGCCCGCCCCCGGTGCCGTCGGTATGGGGCCCCTCCGCCTGCCGACGAGCCGACATCTATGCCTTCGCCTCTGCAGCCCAGGCGTAGCCCAGCTCGGCGAGGACCGCCCGTTGCTGCGCATCCAGCCGGTCACCCCTGGCCTTCTGATTGCTGAGAAACACACCCAGCTTGATCATCGTGCCATCCGGCAGCTCTTCAACATGCGCCCTACCCACGACGACCCTGCCCTCCCGAGCGATGTACCGGGCGAGGGCCTCCACACCGCGCTGGAAGGCCACGTGCGAATCCGCATCTCCATGTCACCGGTTTCTGCAGAGGTGACACCAGTGTCCTCCAGCGCTGGTGTCAGGGCGGTGAGCTGGGGGTTCGCCGTGCGGTGTGGGGTGGCGGTGACCTCGGGGTGCGGTTTTTGCGGTGACGGCTCGTGAGGTTGCTACAGGTCGCGGCGTGTCCTTCTGGCGCAGATTCGCACTCCAGTTCCTGCATCACCAGGGTGCCGGTGGCGTCCTGAGTGAGGGTCTGGTCGATCCGCAGCCCGATCTCGTGTCCTGGTTCCATCCGCCCGTCGACGAGATGATCGACGATGAGCCGGTGCGCCAGCGTGCCGTGAGACCGCGTCACAAGGCCAGGATGCGCGTGCTGCACCCTGGCGGCAAGCTGAAGGGCATGGCCCAGCAGCCGCCGGCAGTCGCCCAGGTCGCGGTGTGCCTGCCGCAGTGCCTCGCCGAGCCGGACACAGCGCACCGCATCTCACCCGGCTGCTCGCGCACCAGCAAGTGTTCGTGGCGTCGCCCTTACCGGTGCGGGTGCGGCGGACGGCGGGCTGACCCTACGGGTGATGAGTGAGGTCACCAACGCCTCCCTGTCGACGGCCACCGCGGGATCCGTCGTTCGTCAGGCGTGATCCACGAGTTGCGCGAAGCCCTTCTGGCGGGCGCAGTGCGCACAGCAGAAGTACTGCCCGTCCGCTTGCAGGCCGTGGCCGAGGATGCGGCACTGGCAGTTGTCGCAGACCGGTGCCATCTTCTGGGCGGCGCACTCGATGCTGTCGAAGGTGTGGACTGCTCCTGCGGCGTGCACTTCGAACGAGCTCTCGTAGTCGTTTTGGCAAACCTCGCACACGGCCATGAATGGTCAACTCCTCGTTGTTGCATGGACAAGCCGGAGTGCCTGCCTCGGCGTCACTGGAAGGTAGCGACAAGGCGCACAGCGCTTCGGGCGGCACGTCGGCCCGCGCCCGACCGGCATACCCGAAATCACTCTGCTGGGCGCGGGAAGACGCTATAGGTGTGGCGGCCGCTCCGCCTCGGCCTGGCAGCCCGTCGTCCATCCATGACGCGGCGTATCTGCTGACCACAGCAATGCGCCGGCCGGCGCTGTGGCGCCGACATCGCGGGGCGGCGCTGTCACGTTGTTGGGTGTGCGGGTGTCTGACGGTGTGTCGAGGTGTGGTGGGGCCGGGTGCCGGCCCTGCGGAACCTGTCAAAGCGATCAAGGCAGGTAGATCGTTCTAACGTTGTGCCGAGATCAGTGGGCCCTTCGGTGCCGACTGGTTGATCCAGGCCGCTGCGGGGAGTTTCGGCGGCTCGGGCGGTTTGCGAACGAAGCGCTCGGGGTGCTTCGCGTAGACCGCCTGGAGGACGTCGGTGCGCATCTCGCGGAGCTGCCCGGCGAGGCCGAAGTGCACGTCGCAGGGGGTGTGCAGGCCGATCCCGGAGTGCCGGTGTTCCTCGTTGTACCAGGCGAAGAAGCGGGTGCACCACGCCCGGGCGTCCTCGAGGGAGCCGAAACGCTCGGGGAAGTCGTGCCGGTATTTCAGGGTCTTGTACTGGCTCTCGCTGTACGGGTTGTCGTTCGATGTCTTCGGCCGTGAATGCGACTTGGTGACGCCGAGAGCGGCCATCATCCGGGCGACGTTCTGCGCGACCATCGGGGACCCGCGGTCCGAGTGGATCGTCAACCGGCCTGGCTCGATGCCGTACTTGGCGATCGTTTCGGACAGGAACCGTCCGGCGAGGTCCTTGTTCTCCCGGTCGGCGATCATCCAGCCGATCGTGTAGCGGCTGAAGATGTCGATGATCGTGTAGAGGCAGTAGTAGGCGCCCGTGGCCGGCCCCTTCAACTTCGTGATGTCCCAGCTCCAGACCCGGTTCGGGCCCTCGGCGACCAGCTCGGGAACGGTCCGGGGCGGGTGGGCGGCCTGGCGGAGGTGTTCACGGACCTCGCCACGGCGTCGCAGGAGCCGGTACATCGTCGACTCCGAGCACAGGTAGACGCCCTGGTCCAGGAGGATCGCGTAGATCTCGGCGGGCGCCATGTCGGCGAACTCCGGGGAGTGGAGCACGTCGAGGACCCGGATTTCCTCTTCGGGCGCGAGAGCGTGGGGGTGCCGGCGTCGTTCCCGCCGTGGCCTGGCCGGAGCCGGGCTGCGGCGGTGGTGGCGGTAGTAGGTGGCCCGGCTCACCCCGAGCGCGGTGCACGCCTGGACGCGTCCGACCAGCCCGGTGAGCTCTTCGAGGGCTTGGTCGCGGGCGGCGTCGAACGCCACGGCCGCGGACCGGGCTTCGGTCACTGGTTCTTTTCGCCGTTCTGGTTCGGGGCGCTGTCCGTGGCGAACTGGTCGAGCAGCGCGGAGAGTTTTCCCTGCACCTCGATCACAGTGCGGGCCTTGGTGAGGTCGGCCTGAAGGCGGGCCTTCTCCGCCTTCAGCTTCGCGATCTCCCGGTCCCGCGGGTCCGTCTTCGGCCGTCCGGCCGGCGCGGCGAGCGCCGCCTGGGCGCCCTTGTCCCGCTGCTGCCGCCACGTCGTGATCAACGACGAGTACAGGCCCTCCCTGCGCAGCAGAGCACCCTTGCCCTTCTTGTCGAGCGTCTCGTACTCGGCGAGAATCCTCGCCTTGTACTGCGCGGTGTACCGGCGCGGGCCGGTCGATCGGGCTTCCACCTGCGGATCAGGGGTCCCGTGGTCGTTCGTGCTGGCCACCCGGGCACTACTCCTTCTCCGCCCCCGACTCAATGAATCGTCCAGTATGCCTGACTCAACCTACTTTGACAGAGAGAGGCGCTTACAGTGCCTGGCTGTGTAAGCCGAGACACCGGGAAGCGCCGGGAGGCTGACCACGCAAATCACGAGCGTGACAACTCAGTCAGATGAAACGCTTGGCCCATGAGAGAGCGCAGCCGTGTCACGATCGAAAACATTGACACCCGCACGCCGACCGGCGAGTGCCCGAACTGCAAGCTGAACGTTGCGTTTGATCACGTCAGCCGACGCGATGTCTGGCCGGCCTTGAAGGACAGGCCCTTCGGTGCTGCCCGCTCAAGTGCAGATTTCAACGGCACAAGCCCCAGCGCCAGCCCGGACACGCGACCCAAGGACGACGTCTTCCGCGTTGTCGAGCACATCCTGGCCTGCCAGAGCTGTAAGAAGACTGCCGTAGTGCACCAGCACTGGGGGCCGGACCTACCCACGGGTGACGATCACGACGCCATCGCCACAGCCATCAAACAGAGGGCGTCCAAGCCTCGGCTCCTGCTCCTGGTGCATCCTCGACGGTCGGCCCAGACCCTTGATCCAACCGCCCCGCAGGAAGTCCGCGACCTCTTCAGCGAAGGCACCAGATGCCAGGAGGCCGGCGCGCTCCGGGCAGCAGCAGCGATGTACCGAGCGGCCGTCGAAGAGCTCTGCAAAGACCGCGGGACCACCGGACGGAACCTCAAAGAAAAGATCGCAGACCTGACCAACAAGGGCGTACCAGCCGACGTCGTCCGCGACCTCGACGAGGCCCGGACACTGGGCAACTGGAGCCTTCACGACGGGCTGGCCTTCTCCTACGAAGAGGTAGACGATGTGGCTTCGCTGATCCAAGAAGCCGTATTCATCGTCTACGTCCAGCCCGAACAGCGCGCCGCCCTCCGTGCAGCACGCCAGCAACGTCGCGATCGGGCGCGCACTGGAGCATGAAGCGGCACGGGCACCACGGTCCCGGCTGCTGTGCCCATGCGGCCACCGCGGCGACTCCGCGAACAGACGTCAGATGAGCGGCCGGGTGCGCTGAAGGTTCAGCAACGTGGGCGGCAGGCCAAGGTCACTCATCGCCTTCTCAATGGTCGGCTTCATGGGGTTGCCCACCAGCAGCGGGCTGATGGCTGCTGCCGCCTGAAGCAAGGCCACGGGAATCCACAGCCGCTCGGCGGTGATATCGGCCTCACCGCCCTTGGGCTCCGCGGTGAACTTCAACTTGCCGTTGTCCATGATCAGGAAGGCGTCGGCAGTCGCGCCCGTGGTGTGCGAGTAGGCCGACTGGTGCCGGTAGACCGGATAGACGTCGGCAGTGCCGTACGCCTTGACCATGGTGTCGAAGTTCTTGAGCTCGCCGACCAGCCGCCTGTGGATCTGCTCGCTCTCAGGGTTGGCGAACACGACCGGGTCCTCTGCAGGCGCGGGAGCCAGCTCCGGAAGATTCCAGGTCTCGTTCACGTTCTGGGCGAGCTTCCGACGGTGCTCGTTCCAGTAATCGGTGAGCGCCACGACGGCCGGCTCGCCACTGTCGGCCAGCCAGTTCATCGCGTAGGAATGTCCCAGCAGATTCCGCATCTCGGGGGAACCTCAGACATCAAAACTCAACCCGCATTGCACGCGTCTTTCACAGCCGCCGGGTCTCTGCGTGGCCCGCCTCGCCAGGGCCGCCAAGGTCACAGCCGTTTGGAGGGCCCGGCTGCTGGGCCAGGCCCTCCTTGAAAGGCGGCGTTCTCAGCCGGCGAGGTCGGGCTTGCCGAACAAGAGGGCGTAGCCGGAGGGGAGCTGGCTGATGATCTGGTTCAGCTCGCCGCCGCTGACGGTGTCCGCCACGGCGGTCAGCACTGCACTGGCGTCCCATTCGGCGGTGCGTGGCCGGGCCCCGATACGTTCCGCGACCCGACGGTAGAACTCCTCAATCCCGAACCTTTCGGGCTGCTGCTTGGTGTCGGCCAGCATCTGGCCGAGCGGACCGGGCAGCTGCGAGGCCAGGTCGTCGACCTCTCCGGGACTGATCCGCTGTGCCAGCACGCCCAGGACGGCTTCGGTGATCGTGGCGGCTTCGTCCTGGTCGGTGTACTCGCCGCGCTCGCGTACGCGGGCAAGGAACTCGTCGTACCTCATGGTCACCTCCGACGTGCGTGCATCCGGCACCAGACCTTCTGATGCTTTCCCTGCCCCAGTACCCAGGAGAGGGCCCTTGCCTGCAGCGCGCCGACGGCTCTGCGGAAAGGAGAGAGGCGCGAAGTGCGGGTGACCTTGTCTGCAC